>NZ_JAOARI010000018.1 GCF_025210605.1 Halodesulfovibrio sp.
TCATGTCACCACTCTCCACTTGAGCAACAACAGCCAGTTTAAAGCCTAATGTGTAGTCCCGTTGTGTTCGCTTAGTCTTTGTTCTTGTTTGCTTTCTCATAATAAGTCCTTTTCTTGTGAACTTATTCAAGGACGGGACATTTTGAAAAAATTAGGGTCTACCTTTTTAGGTAGACCCTTTTTTTATGTAAAAAACTGACCCCATTCTGCTCTTGCAAGTTTTCTGCACAATGCCATGCAAAACAATCTCTTTTTCTTTATTTTATCCCATAGTGGTTGATGATTTCAGCAAGCATTATTTTTTTTTACAAGAAAGAGGTGTCCTATCTAATAGTATTAGACTATACTGCTCTGTTTATAAGCTTTTGAAAGAATACAAAGAAACTTAACAGCTTTAAAATACTATATTTTTTAGAGCGAGCTTTGTTTTTTGCACATTATTTGATGCAGTTACAATACGTCATCTATGTCGCTTGGCTTTCAAAAGCAACTGTTATGAAGCAGCATACTGAGTGGACGCATTCCATGTGTTCACTCTTGCGTAGTGCCTTTTAATTACTGAATGCAACGATGCTCTTCTGTCCCCGATGTGTAATGAACCGATTATGAACAAGGCACTTTCTAGGGTTTACAGGAAAAAGGAATTTGTATGTCATCCCAGAAGGTGATGCTTGAAGTTAACAATCTTACTAAAATCTTCGGCTCTAATCCCAAACGAGCCTTACCGTTACTGGAAGAAAAAATGTCTAAAGAGGACATTCTCCAGAAAACCGGTCTCACCGTAGGCGTGCACGATGCATCGTTTACAGTCTATGAAGGGGAAATATTTGTCATCATGGGACTTTCAGGGTCCGGCAAATCAACCCTTGTGCGCATGTTAAACCGGCTGATTGAACCAAACGCCGGCAGCGTCTCAATGCATGGAAAAGACATCATGAAAATGACGCACGACGAACTGGTTCAATTCCGGCTCCACAACATGAGCATGGTATTCCAATCCTTCGCTCTCATGCCCCATCTTACCGTTCTGGAAAACACAGCCTTCGGATTGGAACTGGCAAAAGTGCCAAAAGAAGAACGGAAAAAACGCAGCCTCCAAGCATTAGAACAAGTTGGCTTGTCAGGCTGGGAAAATGCTTATCCAAAGCAACTTAGTGGTGGAATGCAACAACGTGTAGGTCTCGCAAGAGGTTTAGCTGTTGACCCGGAAATAATGCTCATGGATGAAGCATTTTCTGCTCTAGATCCACTTATCCGCACAGAAATGCAGGATGAGCTGTTGATGCTCCAAGAAAAATACCGCCGTACCATTATCTTCATATCCCATGATCTGAATGAAGCGCTCAGAATTGGGGACCGAATCGGCATCATGGAAGGTGGCAAACTTATACAAGTAGGCACACCTGAAGATGTACTGCAAAACCCAGCTAACGATTATGTGCGAGCCTTTTTCAAGGGTGTTAACCCTGCCAATGTGCTTAGCGCCAAAGATATAGCCTCCGGTAGTCATCCTACAATCATAATCAGCAAGAGCGGAAACCTGCGTACATCGCATGAAATTCTCAGCTCCAGTGAACGTGACTATGCGTTCGTGCTTGACCCGCAGCACAAGTTGCAGGGGGTTGTTTCAGCTGACTCAATTCAGAACAAGCTTAAAGAAAAAAATCCTGATAATACTCTTCGTGATGCGTTTTTACCACATATTCACACAGTCAACGAAGATGATACGATGCAGGAAATTCTCCCAATCGTAGCACAAGGTTCTTGCCCTGTGCCTGTTGTAGATTCAGATAACCGTTTCAAAGGTGTTGTCTCGAAAACTCGTTTTCTTGATACACTTCACCGCAACGGCGACTCATTCGAAAATACAGTAGCACACAGCATGTAGGGAGAATTCATATGTTTGACGAACAAGTAATACCTTTGGATGTGTGGATTTCTGACTCCATTGAATGGCTGGTAAACAATCACAGGGAGCTTTTTCTCAAGCTCAAATGGCCTGTTGAACAAACGCTTACTGCGATTGACCATGGTCTAAATGCGCTGCATCCACTTATAATAATCGCTGCTGTCGTACTACTTTCATGGCGTCTTGCAGGCAAAAGAATATCGTTTTTTTCAGGTTGCTCTCTAGTCTTTATAGGACTGCTTGGGTTGTGGGAAAACACCATGACCACATTAGCAATGGTTCTGTCATCGGTTATATTCTGCGTTCTTGCCGGAGTTCCCCTCGGTATCTGTGCAGGAAGAAATAACCGTTTCGATCAGGTGATACGCCCGATGCTGGACGCCATGCAGACCACACCATCGTTTGTATATTTAGTCCCGATTGTAATGCTATTTTCTATCGGTAACGCCGCGGGTGTGCTTGCAACTATCATATTTGCTCTTCCGCCAATTATTCGCCTCACCTCTTTGGGTATCAGACAGGTACCGCGTGAGCTAGTTGAAGCAGCTGAAGCCTTTGGTGCAACAAACTTTCAGGTGTTACTCAAGGTGCAAATACCTCTGGCACTGCCTACCATTCTAGCAGGACTCAACCAAACCATTATGATGGCGTTATCCATGGTTGTGGTAGCTGCGCTTATCGGTGCTGGCGGTCTTGGTTCACCTGTCGTCGTCGGGCTTAACTCTCTCGATATAGGACTCGCCGCCATTGGTGGCATAGGTATTGTCCTTATGGCTGTAATGCTTGACCGCATCACACAAGCCGCTGCTCAAAAACGAGTGTAACGACACAAGCCCTGCACGAAACTCTTATTTCTTAGGAAAAATTCATTATGATTAAAAAAATAGTACTCGCATTATTGATTGTGTCTCTGGCAATTCCTGCTTTTGCATATAACGAATTACCGGGGAAAGGCGTTACGGTAAAACCGGCGCGCGGTCCGTGGAGTACAGGATATTTCCACGCATTAATTATTGAAAAAGGCTTGCAAGAGCTGGGATACAAAGTCCAAAGAACTAAAGAATTGCCTGTGGCACTGTTTTTTAAAACAGTTAACATGGGTGACATCGACTACTGGCCAAATACTTGGCTGCCAAATCAAGGTGACTATCTCAAAAAAAGCAAGCATGCGTCAGCTATCGGCTATGTATTAAGAAAACAAGCTCTCCAAGGGTACGCCGTTGATAAAAAACATGCAGAAAGCCTGAATATTACTTCTCTCGAGGATTTTAAACGCCCTGAAGTGCAGAAGGCTTTTGACAAAGATGGTGACGGCAAAGCAGACCTGACTGGTGCTCCACATGGGTGGAAAGCAGTTAAAACCATCAATCAGCACATCAAAGAATATGGTCTCAGCAAGCATGTTAAGCAGATAAGTGCCTCCTATGAAGCTGCAATGGCTGCAAACATCGCTGCTTATAAAAGCGGCGAGCCAATCTTCTACTACACATGGACTCCATGCTGGACAACGTACAAGCTTATTCCGGGACAAGACGTTGTATGGCTCAATGTGCCGTTTAATATCTCCCAGACTGAATCTAAAGACGACGTTAAGCTCATGCATCTTGAAGATGTCCAAGGCGCTGTGACAAACCCTATCGATATGGGATTCAGCGTTGCGGACATTCGTATTGTCGGCAACAACGAGTTTCTTGCCAAAAACCCAGCAGCTAAAAAGTTCTTTGAACTGTTTACAATCGACTTAGCTGACCTGAGTGCACAGTACACCAAGATGATGGAAGGGGAAAAATCTCGAAAAGATATTAACCGCCACGCTGATGAATGGATTAAGAATAATCAAAAAGCGTGGGATAGCTGGCTTGACCAAGCGCGTCATGCAGCAAACTAATCCTTTCTTCTCAAAATAATACACAAAAAAAACCGCCTTCAGCTGAAGGCGGTTTTTTTTCAGATGATATCTTATACATAGTTTGCAACAAGAATTACAACGCCGCACACCGCAGCAGTTGCAATCCCCATGTTGCCACCAGGAGTCATGTAGGCAAGTTTTTTTGCTGCTGCCTTTGCTTCAGAACGAAGTTTGTAGCTCATAGCACATGGAAGCAAAATGCAAATAACGGCAAGAGCTGCACCTGCATGAGCAAGAGCTGCAATAAAGCCACCCGGAGCCAGCAATGCTGCAACAAGCACTGGGACAAACACGATGAGTGTAGTACCAATGCGATCTTTTGCAGAATTTGTACGGCGCAATGTTTCTGCCATTAAGTCAAAGAGAGATAACGCCACCCCGAAAAAGGAAGTGATAAGTGCAAACGCTGCGAAAATAGACAAAATAGTCTGGATCACAACAGAACCATTACACATGGACTTAATTAACGCATCTACGCTGCCGCTCATGTTAACAATCTGATCCATAGGCACGCTACCAAGAGAAAGGAACAACCAGACCATGTAGCAAAGAAGCGGAAGTAATGTGCCCCAGAACATAATACGAACGAGCTGTCTGGTATCTGTTCCTACCACACTCGTGATACTTGGAATACAGAAATGGAAAGAAAAAGAAGCAAATAAAACAGGAACAGCACCAATCAGATAACTATAGTCTGGAGCAACGTTAACCAGCACGTTCACATCAACTGTTGTGCTCAACGTAGCAAATGCAATTGCCATTGCGCCAAGCATGCTCAGGAAAAACAGACTATTAAAGCGGATAATTGCGTTAGTTCCGCAGAACATGATTACTGCCATGACAACGGTAAATCCAACCGAGCATGCCCCCGTGCTGAAAGCATCACCATTGACGCCCAAGGCTGAGGCAATAATGCCACCCATTGCAGTCACATACGCAACAAGAACAGCGTAAAGAAGGAAGCCAAGGCAGACAACAGCAATAATCTGTCCCCAGCGTCCAAGAACTTTTTTAACCATCATATTCACGTTCAAGCCAGTTCCAACTTGCAGATTAACTTCGAGCAGCAGAAGAGATGTGTAGAAGGCCAAAGCCCACATAACTAGAAGCAGTACCATGCTGACCTTAAAGCCCAAAAAACCGATTGCCATCGGCAAGCCGAGCATTCCGGCACCAATGGTAGTACCGGCAACAACACATACTGCGTCCAGAGATTGCGACTTCATAATTGTAATACCCCCAATAGGTAAATTGTGCTCGCGCCTACACCTGATAAAAAACAAAAGTGCCCAAATATCTAAGTTCAACCGTTTTTGAACCAGACAAAAAAATCACTTCACGAGTGAAAATTGCAAGGGAAGAAAGCGTGGCGGCATCGCTTGCTATTGCAGGAGCACTTGCACTTATCAATGCAAAACCTGCTAATTTGTGTGCAACGATGTAGTAGCGATGCCAGCTTATACAGTTGCGCGATTAATCTTTATAGTCAGCACCAAGTACACGTTGTTCTAATGCATGGTCAAGCACTGTAATGCATATTTTTTACGTTTCTGACAAAATTCAATACTTCCAAACCATTATTCAATTTGATGCGAAACAAGGCTTTAGCAGTCTTTTTACAATATTGTTCACTGTATCGACAATATTGTTCACAGATTTTACAATCATGTACTATTCGATTTTACCAATTTTGCAAAAATTTCCTTCTTGCGCCATTGCGAAAAACCCACTATTAAGCTTTCGCTTTCTGTACAAAAAGTGACTGCTCACATAAAACCAGCCACATTTTATCCTATATTTACAGAATAATATCGGAAAAAGAACCTTTTGTTCTTCAAACGATTCCATTGTCAATATCTGACAAAGACCTCCAGACCGATCCGAAATTTCATACGGACCGCGCCTGTGTCCACCTTATGTGTTTTATACTATCTCATGGAGGATGCACTGTGCGTTCACACGCTTTATTCAGCAGGAAAACATTTCGCCCTGCCCTACTCAAAACTCTCACTTCCGGTTATAATCTTTCACAATTTGCCAAAGATGTAGTTTCCGGCTCGACAGTCGGCATTGTAGCGCTGCCACTGGCTATGGCATTCGCCATTGCAAGTGGCTGCACGCCTGAAAGAGGGTTATTTACCGCCATTATTGCTGGTTTTATCATTTCTGCAATTGGTGGCTCACGTTTTCAAATCGGAGGTCCTACTGGGGCATTCGTGGTTATTGTTGCAGGCATCATTGCCCGACACGGTTATGCAGGACTCGCTGTAGCTACCAGCATGGCTGGTGTCATCTTGCTCATCATGGGCGTATGTGGTCTTGGTAAGCTGCTCAAATTTATTCCATACCCAGTGACTACCGGATTTACTACAGGCATAGCCCTACTCATTTTCACAACACAAATTAAAGATCTTTTAGGACTTGACCTTGCTGCAATTCCCGCATCGTTTATTCCTAAAATTACCACACTAGCTCAGGCAACGCCGACCGCACATATTGATGCGTGTATTGTTGCTGCAACCACGCTTGCGACCATTTTTCTCACACGTAAACTATTTCCCCGCTTTCCATCGCATATTGCGGGAATCATAACCGCTTCTGCCATTGCAACATTTTGCGGGCTTGATGTTGCTACAATCGGCACACGATTCGGAGGTATTCCAGCAGAGCTACCATCTTTTGCGCTTCCTGCCGACCTTACGAGCCTTGCAGTAACTATGATTCCTGACGCCATCACAATTGCGCTGCTGGCTGCAATCGAGTCTCTGCTAAGCGCAGTCGTTGCGGACGGTATGACAAGTGAACGCCATCATTCTTCAACCGAGCTTCTTGCACAGGGCATTGCAAACATTGCCTCATCATGTTTCGGGGGTATCCCTGCTACGGGCGCTATCGCTCGTACAGCTACCAACATTCGCGCTGGTGCTTTTTCTCCGGTATCCGGCATGATCCACGCAATTGTTCTCGCTTTGTTCATCAAATTCTTCGCCCCAGTAGCATCTGCCATTCCTCTCGCCAGCCTTGCAGGGGTGCTCACCTATGTAGCTTGGGACATGAGTGAACTCCCTAAGTTTATGCACATTCTTCGTGCGCCAAAATCTGATGCGGCTGTCATGGTCTCAACCTTCCTGCTTACCGTTCTTGTTGACCTGACGGTTGGCGTTCAATTCGGAGTTGTCCTTGCTGCTCTCTTGCTTATCGGGCGAATCAGCGACGCAACCCGTTTTCAAAACTGGGAACAGACAAAACCTGCTTCAAACACACATGAGCCTTCATGGAATGGTGAAGTTGAAGTTTATGAGATCAACGGGCCTTTCTTCTTTGGATGCGCTGACCGGTTCTCACAGACTTTTTCACTCATGAGAAAGCCGCCTCGTGTCATTATATTCAGAATGCGTCATGTCCATACGATTGATGCAACTGCACTGCACGCACTGGAACTTGTCCTGCTGCAAATGAAACAGCTTAATGTGCATATACTCTTTTCCGGTGTTGATCCGTCAATCCGGCAGCAAATGATCCGTTTCGGTCTGCTTACCCACATAGCAGAAGAGGACATACTGCACTCCTTCGGTACTGCGTGGACAAAAGCGCAAAACCTCACCTCCCCATCTACTGTCTCTGCTACAACTGCACCAGCAGCAGCTTAAATCCAAAACGCCCTGTAGAATCTACTACAGGGCGTTTTTTTGTATTCAACGCTTTCCTTTCGTTAGCTCCTGTCTTTTAAGGGTATTAAGTATTTTAAACAGTATACGGTTCAGAAATACTCTCTGAGTATGCTACTGTACTCACACTGTTTTTATTTTTTACCCAAGCAGAGCATATGACGACCAATACAGCACCTTCTTTTACAGTCCAAACTGATACAGAAGCGACGACCATTTCACTTTCTGGAGCATGGACTACACTACGTTTGGATACCGTAGAGCGCTCTTTTATGGATTCTATTAAGAGTGCATCGCACTCTATTGTACTTGATATTAGCAAATTATCATCGTTTGACACAAATGGTGCGTGGGTTATCGAACAGTATAAACGCAAGGCTGCGTCGAAAAATAAACTCTGCACAATTCTCCACGCAAACGAAAAAGATCAAATACTGTTAAAAGCAGTCACAGGCAGACCGGAAACAGAAAAAAAACAGAAGCGCGACCCTTTTTATATAACCTTACTTTGTGACATAGGCGAAACAGTAGTAACGGAACTAAAAACCACCTTGAATATCATAGGATTTCTCGGTGAAATTATGCTGGCGCTTTTACGCTCCTGCTATAAACCGCATCGATTCAGAACAACTGCTCTCTTTTATCATCTTGAACACGTCGGATTACGCGGCATCCCTATTATTGCCCTGCTCTCTTTTCTTATAGGTATGGTGCTCGCCTACATGGGAGCACAGCAGCTGCAAAAATTTGGCGCGCAAGTTTTCGTTATTCAGCTCGTACAGGTTTCCGTGCTTCGTGAATTGGGTATTTTGCTCACTGCAATTGTTATTGCCGGACGTTCCGGCTCTGCATTTACAGCGCAAATAGGGGCTATGATTGCTAACGAAGAAATCTATGCCATGCGGACAACCGGTCTTGATCCTGTCGACACACTGGTAATTCCCCGCGTGCTCGCTCTACTAATTATGCTCCCTATTCTCGGACTTATTGCAGACATCATGGGCTTACTGGGTGGAGCACTGATGGTCTGGCAATCACTGGACATCGGACTGCACGGATTCATCATCCGCCTTCATGAAACACTGAATATCTGGAACTTCTATGTGGGAATAGTTAAAGCCCCATTCTTTGCCATTGTTATCGCTACAGTTGGCTGTTTTCAGGGACTACAGGTTTCCGGTAGTGCCGAATCAGTAGGACGACTCACAACAACATCAGTTATTGAATCCATTTTTGCCGTAATCGTTATTGATGCCGGATTCGCAATTTTCTTCGCAGCAATAGGACTGTAACCATGACTGATACGATTCTTTCACTGCGCAATGTAAAAACACAATATGGAAAAAAGGTTATCCATGAAGATGTTAACCTTGATGTACGGCGTGGGGAAATAATAGGCATCATCGGTGGGTCAGGCTCTGGAAAGACTGTATTGCTGCGAACAATTCTCGGATTAAACCGACACACGTTTGGGAAAATAGAAATTTTTGGCAAGGAATACCACACACTCAGCACCAAAGAAAAACATAAGATTGAGCAACGCTGGGGAGTGCTTTTTCAAGATGGAGCTTTGTATTCTTCATTGACGGTCATGGAAAACATTGATGTTGCGCTTAAAGAATATACAAAGCTAAGCACCACCACACGTAATGAAATTGCACTTCTCAAAATATTTTTAGCAGGACTGCCGCTTGATTCAGCAGAGCTTATGCCATCAGAGCTTTCGGGCGGTATGCGCAAAAGAGCGAGCCTTGCCAGAGCACTGGCAATGGACCCTGAAATACTCTTTCTTGACGAACCGACAGCAGGTCTGGACCCCATAACTGCGAGCGGGTTCGACGAGCTACTGAAAACACTCCAACACGCGCTCGGGTTCACAGTTTTTTTAGTCACTCATGATCTGGACACACTCTATACCATTTGTGATCGGGTGGCTGTACTGGCGGAAAAACGTATTTATGCCATCGGTACAATTGATGAGCTTGTACAAAATCCATATCCGTGGATTCAGGAATACTTCAACGGCCCACGTGGAAGAAGCGCAAAAATGAAGCCTTGCGGGGAGAAATAGATGGAAACAAAAGCACACTATATTATTGTAGGAGCCTTCATCATAGCGGCTGTATGCTTCGGGTTCGGCTTCATCCTCTGGGGAGCCAATACAAGCTCGGACACTGATGATCTGCCGTACGACATCGTCTTTTTCAACAGCGTAAACGGGCTTTCCATCTCAAACCCCGTACTTCTCAACGGAGTGCGAGTCGGTAAGGTAACAAACATACTCCTCAGTCAGGATAAGCCGGAAGAAATCCGCGTCCGCATTCTTGTGCGGCGCAACACACCGATACGAGATGATTCTAAAGCCAAACTTGTTCCCATCGGCATAACAGGACAGTCTGCTGTTTTCATATCAGGCGGCACAGCCACAAGTCCCATGCTCAAACCGTTATTTAAAGGCAATATTCCCGTTATCAAAACAGTACCTTCACCAATCAACGAGCTTATTAATGCCCTGCCGGAAATGCTGAATACAGGCAAAAAACTTCTTGCTGACCTGCGCAAGATTGTTGATCCGGAAAATCGGGAGCACATCAAGAAATTCCTTAGCAACGTTGTTTCCTTTTCCGACATGCTTGTAAAAAGTGAAGCGAATATTGAACAAGCTCTCACAAATATTAAAAATGCAGCAGATCAAACAAGACAGGCAATGACGCAGACTGAAAAGACCTCCAAAGCTGTGGACGTATATGTCGCCAAGCAGTTGGGACCGGCAACGGAAAAAGTTGGTGAGCTTGTAAAACGAATCGACAAGATCGTGAAGAATATGGAGCCGGGACTTACACGATTTAGCAAAACCGGACTCAACGACATTACATCGCTCGTTAACGAGAGCAAAGCTCTTGTCAAAACATTAGAAAGCATTGCCCAAAAACTTAATAATAACCCGAAACAATTCTTACTGGGAAAAACAGTACCGGAATTTCAAACGCCATAGGAGCGTTTATGCGTAAAATTATCGTTAGCTTAATTATTATGCCGTTGCTGCTCATGACTTGTTCAGGATGCGCTTTTGATGTTGGGTTAAACCCTCCGCCTCCTTCATCACGGTACATGTTAGCTGTGGCAACGGACACGCCAGAAACAGCCACTGTACATTGTACCCCAACAGTGTCCATTGAACGCCCGCAAGCAAATGCATTTTTGAATTCAACTGGCATTGCCCTCATCCAGCAAGATCAAAAAGTGCTGTACTACTCAAAAGGGGAATGGGCGACTTCGTTACCGGAAATGCTACAAAACGCAGCCATCCGGTCACTGAATTCAACGCAGCAAGTACGCGCTGTTACCACATCACAGGCGGCTATCCCTTCAAACTACAACCTTGTTTGGAACATTGAAGATTTCTATGCTCGGTACACGGGTAAAGATTTACCACCCCGCATTTGTATCACATTAAATTGCTGGTTGATTGACATAGAAACAAGCACCCCTGTTGCCACAACGGTATTTTCAGCACAACGTTCCGCCCCTGATACTGGGCTTGAACCTATTGTGCACACCTTTAATGCCTCAGTTGCAAAAATTCTGGCTCAGATGAATGCATGGGTAGTATCACACATACAAAATCATCAGATAATGAAGATGCGTAAAGAGCAAGCAGAAGCAACCACAGATAACTAGATATTGTAACCAGTTGAGACCACTTAAAACCACTCTATCTAGTTTCTGAAACACCTTGAAACGCCGTATCACTACGGCGTTTCTGCATTTCTAGCCAGAACAAGACCTTACGAATGAAGAAATGCGCTATTTTTATCCGGTGTTATTGAATTTTGTTGTGAAAATTAGTATCGATAAAATTACTATTGCTTTGCCGTTCATACATTTTTTTGTATCCCCAAAAGGCAAGCCTGTAACCGGAGGGAATTTATGAAAATTGATAAGCTGAGTTTTCAGATTGCAGGGCAACTTCTCGAAGGGCGTAAATCTTTCAGAGAAATTGCGCAGGAACTAGCCGTTGCAGAAAACACTGTACGCTCCAGAATTAACAAAATGCAAAAAGAAGGCGTGATGGATATTGTTGCACGCCTTGATGTAGAAAAACTGCCGGGACATACGATGGTATTTACTGGCGTGTTGCTTGATGAACGTGACCTTTTTGCAAAATGTCAGGAACTTAGCCAACTACGCGGCGTCGTTTCCGGTGCAGTTGTTACAGGCAGATTCGATATTATTCTAACCTTGTTGCTTCGCGACGGTTACGGACTTCTCGAGTTTTATTCAGAAGAAATGTCCAAAATTGAAGGCATCAGATCTGTGGAAAGCTTTGTTGTATACAAAGGCGCAAAGCTTATGACTCCATACATTCTTGATCCAAATACTCTTCCTGAGTAAAAATCGAGCGTCCCCGAATACGGGAACAACAACGCTCTGTTATATTGTAACAAAAACTCCCTCCTGTATTCAGAAAAACAAACTGGAAGCGGGTTCACAGTATACTGTGAACCCGCTTCTGTTATATGTGGTTGTTGTGGCTACTAGAGGGCGTCTAGTTACCGACTGGTTCAATAGCAACAGCGCACACCTTCACCTCGGCAATACCGGACTCAGGACACTCTGCACTGTTTGTGAGCACGTTAGCAGCTGCTTCTGCAAAATGGAACGGGATAAACACTGTACCATCCACTGCTTTTTCAGAAAGCCTTACCGCCAGTTGTATAACTCCGCGGCGTGATGACACTTTTACTGTGTCACCATCTGCAACGCCATATTTTGCAGCATCATGCTTGCTCATTTCTATATAGGCAGCTGGTGCTTTAGAAGTAAGTTCGACTGCTTTTCGTGTCATCGTTCCCGTATGATACTGGTACAACACACGACCTGTTGTAAGAATCAGTGGATACTTCTCATCAACAACTTCAGCAGGTTCAACAAAGTTTACCGCATGAAACTTACCCTTTCCACGGACAAATTTACCCACGTGTAAAATAGGTGTTCCATCACTTTCTGCACTTGGACACGGCCACTGAATACCCGTCTCATTAATTCGTTCGTAGCTTAATCCACCGTATGAAGGTGTTACTGATGTCATTTCATCAAAGACAGCAGCTATATTTTTGCCACCTTCAGGGGCAATAGCTACTCCCATTTTTTCCGCAAGGCTGCATACTATTTGTGCATCATCACGAGCACCTTGTGGCGGATTTACCGCCTTGCGCACACGCTGAACTCGTCGCTCTGTATTACTGAAAGTACCATTTTTTTCTGCAAAACATGCTGCTGGTAACACCACATCTGCAAGCTGTGCAGTTTCTGTCAAAAAGATATCCTGCACAACAAGAAACGGTATTTTTTCTAAGCAATGCACAGCATGGGCAGAATTTGCATGAGATACAACCGGATTTTCTCCGATGAGATACATAGCTTTCATTGCCCCACGCTCTACAGCATCAAACATTTGGCGTGATGTCATACCGTTAGATTGAGGCAGATTTACATTCCATGCGGTTTCAAAACGAGCACGTACCGCATCATCAACAACCTTTCCATATGCAGGATACGTTGTGGGAAGTGCACCCATATCGCACGCACCTTGAACATTATTTTGCCCGCGCAACGGATTCAATCCACCACCCTCTACCCCTATGTTCCCGCACAGCATAGAAAGGTTTGCAAGAGCTTTTACGTTATCCGTTCCACTTATGTGCTGGGTAATTCCCATGCAGTAGAGGATTGCACTACGTCCTTTTGCGTAGAGGTGCGCTGCTTTTTCAAGCTCAGCAGCCGGAATACCGCACATCTTCTCTGCGTACTCCGGTGTGAATTGCGTAAGGGATTCCGAATAGGCTGTGAATTCTTCTGTGCGTTCATCTATATACTCCTGATCGTGCAGACCATCCCGCAAAATTATATGTGCCAGTGCGTTAATCCAGATAACATCTGTCCCCGGCTGTGCCCGTAACCAGACATCAGCAAAACGCACAATATCTATATTGCGCGGATCTGAAACTATCAGCTTAGTTCCGTGTTGCGTAATAGCACGCTTCAATGCTGCCCCCATCACAGGATGATTTTCTGTTATGTTTGATCCTGTAATCAGAACAGTCTCTGCATTTTTCAAATCATCAATTGGATTTGTTGCAGCACCACTTCCGAATGCAGCAGCCAGACCGGCTACTGTTGGAGAGTGTCAGTACCTAGCGCAGTGGTCGACATTATTTGTTCCGATAACTGCTCGTGCGAACTTCTGAAAAAGATAATTCTCTTCGTTTGTACAGCGTGCCGATGCCAGCACACCAATTGAATCAGCGCCGTTTTCGGCTTTATACCCACCTAGCTTTTCCGCAATAAGGTCAAGCGCCTCTTCCCATTCTGCCGGAACCAATTCGCCATTTTTGCGGATGAGCGGTGTTGTCAGTCGTTCATCAGAATTGATAAACTGCATTCCAAAACGACCTTTAACACACAGGCTGCCATAGTTCGGAGCTGCATCCACCCCGTTCACCATTTGCACAATATTATCTTTCACATGCAAATTCATCTGACAGCCGACGCCACAGTATGCACACGTTGTACGTACCGTTTCTGTCTCGCATGCCCGTGATTTCTGTCGTGCTTTTTTCAAGCTTAACGCACCCACCGGACAAACCTGTAAGCACTCCCCACAGAACACACAATCCGAATCACCCAACGGCAGATCACACTTAGCAATAATTTTCGCATCACTGCCACGGTATCCATAATCAATGGCGTTGTTTACCTGCACTTCTTTACACGCTTGAACACAACGTCCGCACAGAATACATTTTGAGAAGTCACGAATGAGGAATGGATTGGAGAAATCGGGTGTATATTTCGGTTTAGTCCTCTCAAATCTCTTGCCCGTAGCATTGTACCGGAAAGCTAGATCTTGCAACCGACAGTCACCAGACGCCGGACATAGCAGACAGTCATGCGAGCCAGAGGAAAGCAACAATTCCAGATTCATCTTACGAGATTTCACGACAGATGCAGATTCAGTCTGCACTTCCATACCTGCGCCAGCAGGTGCAGTGCATGATGCAATTAACGAGCGTGCGCCCTTGACTTCAACAACACACATGCGACATGCACCAGTAGGCGTCGTGTTCTTTAAATGGCACAGTGTCGGAATATAAATATCATTTCTGCGCGCCACATCCAGAATGGTTTCCCCTTGGGTGAATGCATATGCGCTGCCATTAATGGTCAGTTCTAAGGTACTCATGGGTCACCACCTAATCTATTGCATCAAACGGACACGCGGAGTAGCAGCTCATACACTGCACGCACAATTCCGTATTGATTTTTGCAACTTCTTTTTTCTTCCACTCCACTGCCCCGACTGGACAAACGGACGCACACTTGCCGCATTTTTTGCATCGCTCATCGATAACTTTAAATTCAACCAGAGCAGGACACCGTTTTGCTGGACATTTCTTTTCAAAAATATGCGCTTCAAATTCTTCACGGAAATGACGAAGCACAGAAAGCACAGGATTAGAGGCGGTCTGCCCCAACCCGCACAGTGCTGAACTTGTAATCATTTCTGACAATTCTTCGATGAGAGCAATATCCTCAGGCTTACCCTGTCCTTCACAAATACGTTCTAGGATTTCCAGTTGTCTGCGTGTGCCCTCACGACACGGGGTACATTTACCGCAGGATTCTTCCTGAATAAATTCGAGGAAGAAGCGAGCCATATCCACCATGCATGTTTTATCATCCATTACGATAACGCCACCGGAACCCATAATGGCTCCAACTTTGGCTATTTCTTCATAATCAACAACAACATCCATATGGTCTTCTGGAATACACCCGCCGGAAGGACCGCCAAGCTGAACAGCTTTAAGCTTCCGCTTCTTCGGAATCCCGCCGCCGATATCGTAGACTATCGAACGCAGCGAGGTTCCCATCGGCACTTCAACCAGACCGATATTATTCACATCACCAGAAAGTGCGAAGACTTTTGTACCTTTGCTGTTTTCCGTTCCAACAGAAGCATACCACTCGCCCCCGTGCACCATAATCTGCGCTACGTTCGCCAGTGTCTCGACATTATTAAGGATAGTCGGTTTCTTCCAAAGTCCCTGTGCTGCCGGAAACGGAGGACGCGGAATAGGCATACCGCGTTTACCTTCGATAGATCGCATAAGAGCGGTTTCTTCACCACAAACAAACGCGCCAGCCCCTTGGTAAATAGAAATATCAAAAGAAAATCCCGTGCCCATAATGTTATCACCGAGCAAGCCCAGTTCACGAGCCTGATCGATAGCAATTTGAACACGTTTAATCGCAAGCGGATATTCAGAGCGGCAGTAAATATATCCTTCCGTTGCATTGATCGCACGGGCGGCGATGGTCATGCCTTCCAGCACAGCATGGGGGTCTGCTTCTAAAATACTCCTGTCCATGAACGCACCGGGGTCACCCTCATCTGCGTTACATAAAACGTACTTAACATCGCTGTCATTCTGTGCAGCAAAAGACCACTTCATCCCTGTAGGGAACCCGGCACCACCACGTCCGCGAATACCGGATTTTTTCATCTCCTCGATAATCTGAGAAGGTTCCATTTCCAGTAAGACTTTTGACAGCCCCTGATATCCTTCGCGCCCAATGTAATCTTCGATTGATTCCGGGTTAATGATACCCTTGTTGCGCAATGTCCACGGCTTTTGCAGCGCAAAAAAAGGAATATCCGAAAATAGCGGAACACGTTTTTTTGACTGAGGGTCTTTGTACATAAGCCGTTCTATCGGCGTATTATTAACCAGATGTTCGCTGACAATTTCAGCCACATCTTCAATCTTCATCTTCTGATAAAAAACGTTATCAGGATGTACGACCATCAAAGGCCCTAAAGCACAGAAGCCATTACAACCTGTTTCCACAACGCGGACAGAATCGTTCAAGCCATGTTTTTCAATTTCTTCATGCAACACATCTTTTACTTTCAAACTGCCCGTTGCATGACACCCTGTACCGCCGCAGATAAACAAATGCCTAATATTCGGTTCAGCAATGCGTGCAGCATATTCCTGCTGCATTTCATTAAGCTTTTGCGGTGTGATATGTGACATAACCGCTCCGTTACGAATACTTTTCTAAAATTTTCAGCACAGAATCAGCTGTCACATCGCCGTGAATGTCACCATCTACAACCATCGCCGGAGCCAAGCCGCACGCTCCAACACAGCGGACTCCTTCGAGATCAAAGCGTCTATCCTCTGTGGTTTCCCCTTCTGCAATGCCAAACTCGCCAGAGATTCGCCCGATAACTTCACGCGCACCTTTGACGTAGCATGCCGTGCCGGTGCACACTTTAATAGAATTGCGTCCCTTAGGTTTAAGGGAAAACAGAGAGTAAAACGACACCACCCCGAACACATCGCTGGCAGGGATATTCATACCTTTTGCTATGTATTCAATAAGTGCCTGAGGAAACCACCCCACAACATTCTGCGCCTCGCGCAGCACCGTTATCAATGCTCCGGGAGTCTCGCGGTGGCGTTCAATAACGCTATCAACCTCTTTCCACATTTCTTGAGAAATTTCTTCACTGCAACAGCTCATTGTTCCTCCGCACAGGTACAGCACCACCTCAGTGCTCCACATATGACGTCTATCTATTTTCTACTGATATAATCTGCATTCGTACTACGAAAAAAGACCGTCAACTTACGCACAGCCAAGTTAACGGTCTTTTTATTCTACAGTAACAAATTGATACCTCTACTCTTTAGTCTACACACAGGGAGTTACGACGTCCCTAAATGACGCCATGCAGAGGCAACAGTATTTTTCATGAGCATTGCGATAGTCATAGGACCTACGCCCCCCGGAACAGGAGTAATTTTACCGGCAATTTCTTTTGCCTTATCAAATTCAACGTCGCCACTTAAAAGTGCTTTGCCGGACTCAGCAGTGCCAATGCGGTTTACACCAACATCAATTACGGTTGATCCAGGTTTAATCCATTCCGGTTTAACAAGGTTAGGTACACCAGCAGCAACAATAAGAATGTCAGCACGCTTGCAGTGCTCTTCTAAATCCTTAGTACGTGTATGTACCATAGTCACAGTACTGTTTGCGCCAACACCTTTTTGTCCCATCATAATAGAAATAGGCTTGCCGACAATATTAGAACGCCCGACGACTACGACTTCCGCGCCGCTTGTCTCTGTACCGGAACGTACAATCATTTCCTGAATGCCAGCCGGTGTGCACGGGAGGAAGCCCCCTTTGTCACCTAGAACCATACGACCAAGGTTTACCGGATGGAAGCCGTCTACGTCTTTGTCCGGATTAATCGCTGTAATAACTTTTTCTTCGTCAATGTGTTTAGGCAGGGGCAGCTGTACTAAGATGCCGTGAATAGAAGGGTCGTTGTTGTACTTTTCGATAAGCGCGAGAAGCTCATCTTCTGTAATATCTTCAGGCTGGTTATCCTGAATTTCATGAAAACCAAGGCTGAGGGCGGTTTTCACTTTAAGGGTCACGTAACTTATTGAAGCCGGATTTTCCCCGACCAGAATAGTTACAAGACCGGGAACGGTATCGTACTTTTCTTTAATAGCCGCAACTTCACCACGCAGTTCTTCCAGAATTGCTGCGCGCATCTCGGTTCCACTGATAATTTCAGCACTCATCGTCTGCTCCTTTTGCAATGCACCTATAGTCGGGCTTTACATGCTGCAAAGCCCGATTGAATTGTGCACGCGCGCTTTTTCTTGCTAGAACAACCCTTTAACCTGTCCGGTATCCGGGTCAACATCAATTCTTCTAAATGATGGGTTGGAGCCTGTACCCGGCATAAGTGAGATAGCACCAGCTACCGGTACAAAGAATCCAGCACCACCGAAGACAAGAACATCACGAATGGTAAGACGCCAGCCTGTTGGAACACCTTTTAATGTAGGAATGTCAGAAAGCGACAAGTGACTTTTAACCATACACATACCAAGTTCACTTGCTTTAGGGTCCGCTTCAATAGCTTTCAGCTTCCGAAGTGCTTCAACAGAATAATCTACACCATCAGCACCGTATACTTCGGTAGCTACCCGCTCAATACGTTCGCGTGCAGGCATATCCCAAGTATACAGCGGTGTAAACTCTGTCTCATCTTCACAAGCAGCAATTACAGCATCAGCAAGTTCAAGTGCACCGTCCCCGCCGTGTTCCCAATGGCGAGAAAGCGCAACACGAGCACCAGCCGCTTCACAAAGCTCACGAACCTTTGCAATTTCTGCATCTGTGTCCGTTACAAAAGCGTTGATACAAACAACAGGTGACACGCCTGACTTTTTCACGATGTTAACGTGGTGGAGAAGGTTGGCACAACCTTTTTCTACCCACTCAACATTCTCGGAGTTGTATTCTTCAGGAAGCGGTTTACCAGGAGCCGGTACCGGAGCACCACCGTGGCACTTAAGTGCTCGAATAGTTGCCACTACAACAGCAGCATCCGGTTTAAGTCCTGAATAGTGACACTTGAGGTTCCAGAACTTTTCATATCCGATATCCGCACCAAAGCCAGACTCAGTGACGTGGTATTCAGAAAGCTTCAAACCTACCTGATCGGCAATAATGGAAGACTGCCCGATTGCAATGTTCGCAAACGGCCCAGCATGAACAATAACAGGCTGCCCTTCCAAGGTCTGAATCAGGTTAGGGTTAACCGCTTCTACAATCCATGCGGTCATAGCGCCGTCAACTTCAAAATCTTTCGTTGTCAGCGGATTTCCTTTCTTGTCATACGCAAGAATAATCTTAGACATACGCTCGCGCAGATCATGCAGATCTTTTGCAACAGCAAGAATCGCCATTACTTCAGAAGAAACTGCAATATCAAACTTGGAACGCATCATGTATCCGTCGCGCTGTCCGTTAACACCATCAATGCCGATAATAACATTACGCAGTGCCTGACAGCAGAAATCAATTACCCAACCCATTTCAACACGGGTAGGATCGATATCAAGACGTTTCATGCCAGAAAGTTTTTCCAGCTTCTCATCATCATAGTTACGCTCATGCTGCATGCGGGAGGTTAATGCAACCATCGCAAGGTTATGCGCGTTCATAATAGAGTTAATATCGCCGGTAAAACCGAGAGAGAAAGGAGTAAGCGGAATGCACTGAGAGCGCCCGCCGCCAGCTGCCGAACCTTTTACGCCCATAGTTGGACCGCCGGACGGCTGACGAATAGCAGCAGAAGATTTTTTGCCCCGCTTGCCAAGTCCCTGCACAAGACCGATTGTCGTTGTGGACTTTCCTTCACCAAGCGGAGTCGGGGTAATAGCAGTTACGTTAATGTATTTACCATTGGGTTTATTCTCTAACCGTTTAAGAACAGCACGGTAATCAATTTTACCCATGTAGTGTCCATACGGAAGAAGTTCTTTTTCGGTCAAACCCATCTCATCAGCAATTGCATAGATGGTCTTCATCCGTTTTTCCGCATCCTGAGCAACTTCCCAGTCAGCGTGATTCTTTGGGTCCAAGGTCTTGTTTTCTGTTTCCACAGAGGCCATTTCTTCACCCTCCCTTAAAAGGTAAAAAAACATGTCGTGCTCTACACAGAGAATTCACCGTATCGCTCGTCTCAACATAGAATCTCGATGAGCGCCATTTCCAATAATCACCAAAGTGCTCCGCGTGAGCAAAAATAACAAACATCAAGCCAATCATACAGATTCAGGCAATCCAGATGTTGCAGCGTTGCCCAACCTGCCGTACGAAACGTTATGCAGCTCGATGCGAGTAGAAAAGAAAAGTGGCCTTCCCAGTTTGGCTACCAGTCCAGGATGAAGGTTTTTTGTAATAACCTTATACCCATCCAATCATCCCGCAAATATTGTGCATACAGCTTTGTAGGTACGAAAGGCATACACACACTTTTGTATTTACGTCAATATGCACAGATTTTTTTGCAGAAAACTCATCAATTGAGCGATAAAATCACGCAACCTTGCAAAAAGGATTTTTGAAATTGCATTTTGCCTTTCCGCACCACGCAAATACTCTTACGTTGCAAGGCTTTCTTGAATATATAATGCATGTTATTTTTTTCACATAAACCCAGACAGTTACTGTTTATGCACACAAACTTTTTGAATGCTCTACCGCCACTTCCCATCGACTCCAGCTTGTCTGAGATCGTATCAACTCTCTGTAAAAGCCCGAACTGCGTGCTTCACGCACCTCCCGGTGCAGGCAAAACCACGAGAGTTCCACTTGCTCTTCTAAAAAATTTTGATTTAGCCGAAAAAAAAATCATCATGCTTGAACCCCGACGTCTTGCTGCTCGCACTGCCGCGATACGCCTTGCCCGTTCATTGGGTGAGCAAGTAGGCGAAACTGTGGGGTATCGTATAAAAAATGACACCAAAGTTTCTGCATCGACAAAAATAGAAGTCGTTACAGAAGGTGTTCTCACGCGCATCATGCAAAATGACCCAGAACTATCTGCATACGGATGCATTATTTTTGACGAATTTCACGAACGCAGTCTTCATGCAGATTTAGGTCTAGCGCTGGCAATAGAGATTCAGGAAGCATTACGAGAAGACTTACGCATTCTCGTGATGTCCGCCACGTTGGACACACAGGAAATTTCTGCATTACTAAATGGCTGCCCTATCATTAAAAGTGAAGGAAAAAGCTACCCTGTCACGGTGCGGCACATGCCCTTACCGCAACAAGCAGGTAGAATCGATCAAAATATTCCAGCTGTGCTGAATCACATGGTCAAAACTATCCACTACGCCCTTGCCCATGATGACGGTAGCATTCTGGCTTTTCTACCCGGTGCAGGAGAAATATCCCGCGTCGCAGAAATGCTTGAAGGCAATCTGCCGAATGATGTTGATGCCACGCCGCTGTATGGTAACCTGTCCCAAGCGCAACAGGATGCAGCCATTGAGCCAGCACCGGAAGGTCGTCGCAAGATTGTACTTGCCACGTCCATTGCAGAGACATCGCTTACATTAGAAGGAATCCGCATTGTTATCGACAGCGGACTCTCTCGTTCTGCACGATTTTCACCTACTACGGGTATGAACAGACTTGTAACAGAACCTGTTTCCTTAGCTGCCGCAACGCAACGCACAGGTCGTGCAGGACGTATAGAAAGCGGAGTCTGCTACCGCCTGTGGTCGCAAGTGCAGGAGAACTCCTTCCGCTCATTCACTCAGCCGGAAATTAAAGAAGCAGATTTAGCCCCGCTCGCCTTAGAGCTTGCAGAATGGGGAGCATATGGAGAAAAAGGCGTCCACGCACTTGCATGGCTGGATGCTCCTCCAACCAGCAGCTATACTCAAGCAATTACCCTACTACAAAATCTTGGTGCATTGCATGCAGATTTCTCCATCACTGAACACGGCAAAGCTCTCGCCGCCCTCCCTTTACATCCACGACTTGCTCATATGGTGCTGACCGCGTCTAAAAGCGTATACGGTCACACGGCATGCACTGTAGCTGCCCTTCTGTCAGAAAAATCCCACGACGAAGATTTGCGTCATAGTGTCGAAAAAGCTGCCGTCAATTCCACTATCAAAAAGACCACGCAGCAGCTGTGCAAGCGACTACGTATTTCTTCTACAGAAGCAGTAAACTCCCGCGTTACAGGATTCTGCCTCGCTCTTGCCTACCCTGACCGCATTGGCATGCTGCGCCCAACCAGCCGGACAGAATACAAACTCAGCAATGGCAGAAAAGCCGAGCTTTCCGAAACCAGTTCTCTGGCTGGCACTCCATTTATTGTTGTTGCAGAACTCAACGATGCCCATGCAACCAGCCGTATCTGGCGATGCGCTCCTATAGATATTGATGAAATTTTCACATTGTTTGAGTCAGATATCCATACGCAGAACACTGTAGCATGGAACACGGAAACAGCAGCCGTCGCAGCCCTCCAGACAGAGCACCTAGGCGAGCTTGTTCTCACACAACAACCATCATCAGATGCTTCACCAGAGCAAATTACCAATGCAATGTTGGTAGGAATTGAAAAACTCGGCATTGCAGCCCTGCCATGGACCAAAGAAGCAACGCGCTTGCGTCAACGCCTTGCCTTCATGCACCAGCACGCAACTCTGGCTAACTCTTCAGGAGATAATCACAATTGGCAGGATGTTTCCGACAAAGCGCTGCTCAACACCCTTCCCACTTGGCTTGCACCCTACCTTACAGGAATGCGCAAAGCATCAGACCTTCGCAAACTTGATCTCGAATCAATCCTGCTTGCGACACTAGACTGGACACAGCAGACAGCATTGCAGAAACAGGCACCATCGCACTTTGTAGTGCCATCCGGCTCAAGCATTCGTATAGATTACAGCGACCCCAATGCACCTGTGCTTCCGGTAAAGTTGCAAGAAATGTTCGGCGCAACACAAACGCCTTGCGTGCTAAACCACCAACTCCCCCTCACAATACATCTTCTCTCACCAGCGGGAAGACCACTACAAGTAACGCGCGATCTCGTTTCATTCTGGCAAAGCGGTTACCCCGCTGTCAGAGCAGAAATGCGTGGCAGGTACCCGAAGCACCCGTGGCCGGAAAATCCGCTTACCGCGCTTCCTACCCGTAAAACAAACAGGGCATTACGCGGCAAATAAGGTTTTCGAAGAATATAAGAAAGAGTAAGCCTACGGCGCTTTTTTGCTCCGACGGGCGGGGAGATAATCCCCTGCACCTCTAATATTCGATACAAGCCGTGCGCACTGTCCCATTCACGGCTCAGTCGCCATATTTTTTATAAATAGCAAAAAAAATTACACCTAAACGGGGTCAAGGGGACGCGTCCCCTTGCGGGGGTGCAGGGGGCAGCGCCCGCCTGCCCGTCGGAGACCCGCCGGAGGCATCAACAACTACTCATGCAATTTAGCAAAAACGATCAAGACCTAATGTAATGTTTCAGGCAGGATGCCTTATATGGAGACACGAAGATGAATGCTTACGACAGAATACGCCGTGCATTACAGTACATAGAATTACACATGGACGATACCATATCGCTAGAAACCCTTGCAGCGCAAAGCATGTATGCCCCGCATCACTTCCACCATGTATTTAGAGGTGTCATTGGCGAAGGCGTAGCGGAGTATCAGCGCAGATTAAAAATGCAACGCGCTGCCAGTGCGTTATTGTACACCAGTAAACCGATTATCGATATCGCATTGTATGCTGGCTATGGTTCCCAAGAAGCATTCACTCGTGCGTTCAAACGTTGGTGCGGCTACACACCTAAACACTATAGGAAGTACGCACCAGAACACGAACTAATATCAGGAGAAATGCTTATGAATGCCGAACACAGTCTTTTAGAAGAACATAACATGAAAGTAGAAGTTCAAACTTTACCAGCAACACACGTTGCCTCGCTCCGCCATGTCGGCGACTACCACGACTGCGGTAAAGCACACGAAGAATTATGCAGATGGGCTGGTGAGGAAGGCTTATTCCAGTCTGAACCGCAGTTTTTAGGTATAGCCTACGACGACCCTAAAACAACACCGGTAAACAAATGCCGTTACGATGCATGCATTGTCATTCCAGAAACATTTGAAGTAACAGGCGAGCCGGAAAAAAAAGTTATCGAAGCAGGTCGCTACGCATCTATTATCCACACTGGCTCATACAGTAAGCTCTACATAGCATACGCAGCACTGCTTGGTGAATGGCTTCCGCAGTCTGGCGAAGAACTGGCAGACGCGCCAAGCATTCAGGTCTATTTGAATGATTATGATACAACACCGGAGGACGAATTGCGTACAGAAATCCGTATCGCGCTAAAATAGCTTCAGTCCACCATAGCAGTAAACCCTGCAAACAACGCTAACATTCTATAATCGTAACCACCTCTCAAATCCCATGCAAAAAGCGCCAAGCTTTCCACACAGAGCAGTGTAGAAAACTTGGCGCTTTTTTGCGCGCAACCCCATATACGCCAGAAACAAAAGGCTTCTGACGCAGAAGAGCGCCCTGCACTGGCAGGACGCTCTTAAGTTATATGGTGTTGCATATAAAGTGTAGGGAAGTTTTTTACGCTGATGCATCAATAGGCGTAATGATATGCGTCAACAAAAAGACTCTACATGAAGTTTTTGCGTTCGTTAAAACTTCAACTACTTTGTAAACCTCTACACTAGCGCTGTCAATACATAATATAACATTAAAACAACAAAAGTTTTTCCCGATGTGCAAAAACAGTACAAGCACCCGCTGTCACCAAACGCTACTGGTAGGCTTCAGTTGTTAACATGCAAAACCAATTTGTAAACATGCAACGCAAGCAACATGTCCAGTACTGCGCAATTTTACTTCTATATAATGATGTAAAAGAAATAGTGGCTACTACCACCCCTGCTTATCCCACAATCATAAATTTGCAAATAGTACAGCCAGTCGCAAAAAAAACAAAAAAAAGACAACACCGCTACTAACACTTTTTTTGCCTTGCCTACTTTTTTCTACAAGAAGTCATTTTTTTATAGCAAAAAAGTAGCTATTTAATTTTTCCTAATAACCAAAGACTATTGTATTTAATATTTTGATTTTTTAACAATTGTTGCAAGTGAATACTAACTGGGCTATACGCTTTTTTTTGTAAAAACATTAAATTCCGGCAATTTTGATAACCCTTAAAAACCGCGGCATTCATGGATTTAAAGCATAATTAACACAAATTAAACTGTTGACACAAAACGCCCGATACATATACAACGCCTAAGAAGTTCCTATTTATAGGTAATTTTTCTCATTGACTTGAAAAAAGATTTTAGTCCATTTATAAGCGTAAGCACATGTAAAAGGACTCCACTCTCTATGAATTGCTTTTTCAAAAGGAGCAACTATGAAAAAAGCACTTTGGTTATTATCCCTTCTCGTTCTTACTGTTTCTCTGACCGCGTGTGGCGGCAGCAGCGGTAGCAGCGACACTACTACTTCTTCTACTCCTAGCTCCCTTTCTGGTGCAGTTGCTTCTGCTCCTGTAAAGGATGCTAAAGTAATGGTTTCTTTTGATTCTCTTACAGCAGAAGCACAGAAAGCTACAGCTCTTAAAGATCAGAAAAAACCAGTTCAGGTTGGTCTTACAGACAAAACTGGTGCAATCAAGTTTGACGCAGCAGCAGTTGCAAAACTTGACCGTACTAAAGACATCGTTCTTTACTCTGCTGGTGGTGTACAGTTCACTTCTGCATACGAAACTGAAAAAGCTGTTGCAGACGCAGGTGCTGGTGCAGACGCTAACCTTTACAAAGGCTCTATGAAAGCAGTTCTCGCTCCTAAAGCAACTACTGCTTACTTGACTCCAGCTAACACTCTCGTTGCTGAACTCGTAAAAGGTGGCGACACTCTTGCTGAAGCAACTCGTAAAGTAAACAACCTTGTTAAAGTTCAGCTTGGTCTTGTTGCAATGGAAAACCCACTTGGTAACCCACTCACAGACCTCGCAAAATCTGAATTCACAACACAGGCTCTTCTCGCTGTTCTCAACGTTACTGAGGACGCTCTCATCGCTGGCACAGCAGTAGACTTTGCTGACAAACTCAGCAAAGTAAGCAGCACTGCTATCCTTGACAAAGCCGCTTTCGATGCAGCAGTAAAAAGCGTAGAAAAATACCTTGGCAAAGCACATGCTGCTAAACTTGCTCAGGACGAAGTTATCTCTACCGCTGTTCTTACAACTTCCATGAGCCTCAATTCTACTATTACTGGTGACTTGAAAGAAGCTCTTGGTACAAATGTATTTGCAGTTGCATACAAAGATACAGCTGCTTCCTCTACTTTTGCTTTTACAATCGACTCTACCTCTAACACTGCGGGCAAAGCTGGTAAGTTCCTCATGACTGCTGCTCCTGCTGTTGGTACTGTTTCTGCTAAAGGTGAAACTGTTGTTGCTGACCCTAAAAAAGAGTTCGAAGGTAGCGTTACCTTCAATTACACTCTTACTAAAGATGAATACACCGCAGCTATCGGTTCTACACGCACCTTTACTTTCGTAGCTGTAAATGGTGAGTACGTAACTCCTGTTACTCTTACTGTAAAATACACTAACGAAAATGAAGTAGTAATTAGTGGCTTCGAATTTACTACTACTGAAGCAACTAAATTGGTGGAACTTGCCGATGCAGCTAAAAAAGTAATGAGCATCGAAGATGAAGATGAAGTAAAATTTGCTCAGATTGCTCTTGATACTTCTAACACCGCTTACGAACTCAAAATTGACACCATCAATAAGTTCAAAGCTGATGCAAAAATTACAGTTGCTGTAAAAGCTCCTGAAGGTTTCCACTTCATTAAAGGCTCAGGTGACCTCGCAGAAGGTAACTCTATCTCTGCTGATAAACTCACCTTTACCACTACTGTAGTACCTGGCAACGTAGACACCAAGACTTTTAAAGTTGGTGATGCAAACCTCATTCTGAAGTCTTCTGCAACTCAGGACGCAGGCAAGCGTGTTCTTTCTGCAACCGTATCTGGCACTGATTTCGCTGCTGTATCTACAGACAACAAACAGCCTGAGTCTGCAAAGTACTTCATTGCTGCTGGTTCCAAAACATTCCCACATGAAATTACTGTTGAAGCAACAACAGCAGGTGATGATGAGATGGAAATTGCTCATGATGCAGCTAAGAAATTTGCTGGTAGCTTAGAAATCAAATTCGAAACTTGGGAATCTATCGTTGCTGACGCTGAAAAAGCAGTTGCTGCTGGTAGCTGGAAACTCGTAGCTGCTGGCACTCCAGCTCCTGCAATTCTTGCAGCTGACACAACTAGCGTATCTGCTGTAGACAACCTTTCCTTCGCTACTGCTCCTAAAGCACATGCAGCTGATCCAACTGCTGACCTTGCTACAACTATTGCAGACGCTGGCAAAGCAGGCTTTGCAGGCACTAACGCAACAGATGACACAGATTATGCTTTAGACCTCGTATTCACTCCTACCGTTTCAGGTTGGGAAAGTGTAACTTCAACAGTAAAAGGTGTATTTACACTTAAAGCTGACTAAGTTTATACGATAAGGTATACTCTAGCCCCCTCCTCAGAGGGGGCTTTTTTTTGCCCAAATCACTTTTTGTCACAACACCAAGTTGTACCTTTCACCACCTTGTCACTAGATAGAATTAGAGATAGAATTTGTGGTATTATGAATCGTGAAAAGTTATTAATGGATATGTTCACAGCCATGCAAGATGTACTGGGCACTAGTAAATGGTGGCATGCAGAGAGTGCATTTGAAGTGATGGTTGGCGCAGTGCTTACACAAAACACCAACTGGAACAATGTAGAAAAGGCTATTAACACATTAAAACAACAAGACGTGCTGACACCGCAGGCTTTGCTTGCCCTACCTCAGGACGAGCTGGCAACCTTAATCCGCCCTGCTGGGTATTATAATGTTAAAGCCAAACGGCTACAGAATTTAGTCCGCTGGTTCCGCGATACTGCAAACTATTCTTTTGCTGCGCTTGATACTTTTTCTACAGAAGAACTCCGCACAGAATTACTCTCTGTTAACGGCATAGGGCAAGAAACAGCAGACTCTATTTTGCTGTACGCACTAAATCGCCCCTCTTTTGTTGTCGATGCGTATACAAGACGAATTTTCAATCGCCATAGTCTCGTTTCAGAAGATATTTATTACGAAGAACTACGCGATTTTTTCATGGATGTTCTCCCAGAGGATACCCAGCTTTTTAATAAGTACCATGCCCTTATTGTTCGCGTTGCGAAAGAATGGTGCCTGAAAAAAACTCCCCGCTGCGAAACCTGCCCCTTAAAAATATTTCTTGAGTAACTCCCCTTCCCCTTCTTTTCCTCAAAAAAAACTTCGCACAGCACAAATTCAATACGAGCAAAGTACCGAATAGCCCTAATCCCCTATTCGGTAATGCTATTTTCATAACAAATCCCTGCAACTGGCGATGTTTTGCATTCTCTACCAAAACATTATACTAAAACAGCACACGAACGCGATGCATAACGATACTCAGCACCACGCAACCCAATATTTTGAATATTAGAATGCATGTATAATACTGCTTTTGCACACTAAATAACACACCACAGCGAATTTACCTGCTATATAATAAAGTAGTGGCAATGCGTTCATTGTAAAAAGTACCACACCTGAACAAAATTATTCGCGGTCAAGGGGGCGTCCCCCTTGCGGGTGGAGGGCAGCGCCCCCTCGCCGAAGGCAACCATATACAAAATGAAAAACACTCTCCCTTACGTCCTTCTCATCCTTCTGGCATTGCTGTTTGCAACAGCCACGTACACTCCTGCATATGCAGAAAATGCTTCGAGCCTAGCCCAAAAGCTTAAGCAGGAAAAACGCCAAGCAGAAGAAAAAAAGAAAAAGCTTTCAAAACTTAAACGCAAGGCGCAGGAATTAAAGCGCGCGGTAAGTCAGGAAGAAGCAAGCATCGCCAAGCTCTCACGTGCCATCACCGAACAGGAAAAGAAATACAGCACGCTCGCGGCACAGCATAAGTCAATCGATCTTGAATATAAAAAGCTGGAAATAAAGAACAACTTAACACAAAGTGAATTGATATCATTGGTAAAAAAGTTGTGGCCGTTGTACATTAATAGCCAATTGCTTGCCAACAGTTCGACAGAAGACTGGGACGAGATGGATAGACGCTACATGTGGGCTTCTACCCTTTATGCTTCTGTGGAAACAAAGCAGCGAAAGCTCATGGAGCAGCAGCGCAAACTAAAACGGCTGGCAGCAAAGCAAAAAAAACTTTCAGCTGAGGCAAAAGCACAGCTTGCACAAGTTAACAATAAAAAAGATGAGCTGCTGAAGCAGCGCTTGCAGCATAGCCGACAGCTAAAACAAGTGAGTGCGCAAAAAGCTTCTGCCGAATCCTCGTTGCGCGGTGTTCTCTCAATTATCGACAAATTGAATTATAAGATTGAAGAACACAGCCAATCCGGTTCTAACATCGCGCTGTTAAAAGGTGTACTTCCTTGGCCTGCACGGGGAGTTATTGCAAGGCGCTTTAACCCGCGAGGCAAACCACCCGTTCGCGGCGTGGGGCTGGCGCTGCAAAAAGACAGCTTCATTTCTGCTGTATCCGGGGGGCGTGTGGTGCATAACGATGTTTTGCGAGGTTTCGGGCGAGTTGTTATTGTCATGCACGGTGAAGAATATTATTCGCTCTACGCATTTCTTGCTTCCAGCAAACTTCACGTAGGGCAAATTATTAAACAGCGACAAATCATCGGTAAAGCAGGTTTCTATCCTTCAGTGGATGGAACAGGTGTGTATTTCGAATTGCGCTTTCATCAAAAACCAATTAATCCAGAGACGTGGCTTTCAGCACTCAACTAGGAACATTTGACATTTCGCACAGTGCACTTATTTCACATAGACGCCAGCACGACTTGCCCCTGTTTATGGCTATGCATCTGCAACCTTGGGGCGGAATTGCTAAAAAGATACACACTAAACGATCACTTGCTGCGTCATCAATATTAGAAGCATATTCGTTCAGCTAGGCTGCTGCGACAAGATTTGCACTGCATAGATTTTACAATCGACAAGTTTTCTTTTTTAACAGTATTGAAGACTTGTCGACACACTGTATTTCGTAGCTATGCCAAGTACCGTTAGCAAGCCATCGAACATATTATAACAAACACCTGCAAAAGGTGCGGCAATATATTTGCCATCAATTTGAACTTGGAGGATCTTTGATAATGCGCTTAACTATGTGGTTAGTCGCCATCATGACTACAGCTTTACTTGCTTTTACTTCTATTCCGGGCATGGCGACCGACGCCCAAAGTAAGTTTGAGTCTCTCAAGCGATTTAGCCAGATTCTGGATCTCGTCGAACGCTACTATGTACAAGATGTTCCACGAACAGACCTTATCAATGGTGCCATCGATGGCATGTTGCAGTCTCTCGACCCGCACTCCACATTCATGGATCAGGAAGAGTACAAAAGCATGCAGGAATCCACCACTGGTGAATTTTTTGGCATCGGCGTAGAAATCACACAGGACGAAACAGGTGTACTGCGCGTAGTAACACCTATTGAAGATACTCCGGCTGACAAAGCAGGGCTCGCCGCTGGCGACCTTATTCTTGAAGTAAACGGTAGCCTGACACAAGACCTCGGTCTGCGAGAATCAGTAGCACGCATCAAAGGCGAGAAAGGCAGCAAAGTTAAGCTGACTATTCTTTCTAAAAAGGCAAAAGCTCCACGCGAAGTGGAAATTGTGCGTGACTCTATCCCGCTCATCAGCGCTAAAGTGCGCGAGCTAGACGACGGTGTTATTTGGGTACGCCTCAGCCGCTTCTCCGAAAACACTACTGATGAACTCAAAGAAAAACTCACTGCGTACACCAAAAATCACAAAATTAAAGGTGTAGTGCTTGATTTACGTAACAACCCTGGTGGACTGTTAGATCAGTCTATCAAAATTGCAGACATCTTCCTGCAAGGCGGCACAGTTGTTTCTATCAAGGGTAAAGGAAACGATTCCCGTAACTTTGATGCAGCTAAGCAGTCATCTGACATTACGGCGCCAATGGTTGTGCTCATTAACGCTGGTTCCGCTTCTGCTTCTGAAATTGTTGCAGGTGCACTTCGCGATCATAAACGTGCACTCATCGTAGGTGAGCCGAGCTTCGGTAAGGGTTCTGTGCAAAACATCATCCCACTTAACGACGGAAGCGCTATTAAGCTTACAATCGCACGGTACTTCACCCCTGACGGCACATCTATTCAGGCAAAAGGCATCAAGCCTGACCTGTTAGTACCGTTTGAAGCTCCAGCTAAAGAAGAAGACCCGACTGTGAAGTTCCTTAATGCACCACGCGAAAAAGACCTTCAAGGTCATCTTGAAACAGCAGATGAAAATAAAAAGACATCTTCTTTCAAGCGTAACGAAGATGTGCAGAAACGCCTTGATAAAGACAACCAACTTAGACTCGCTGCAAGTCTTGTTCAGACATTGCCGCGCATCAAAACATTAAATTAGTCAAGAATACGTATCCGCAGGGGGGAGGCACAACATGTGCTTTCCCCCTTTTTTTGTGCTGTGGTACTATAAAAGTTGTCGTAAATCCGGTGAAAAAAGTACCCACTACAGGCAGAATGTGATAGCGCAATCATTTGCAATGTTACGCTTTTAAATAGCACAACTCTGATGTATGAGACTCAAGTGTTCAGATTGAGGTACACTTTGTACCATCTTATATTGGTAGAAAAAGTCATAACCTTTACAAAGATCATGTATTTTTATTCTACGACTTTTTCAAATCACATCCACACATGCAAACCTCAATCTGGCAAACAACAATTTTACCAAAACTTGGCAATGAAAGTTTTTCTTTCTGGAGCTTAGATGTCTAAATCACAACAGAACCAGTTTAAACGCTGGCCTTACTATATACTTGCTGTTGTAAGTTGCTTTACACTGGCTGCACTCGTTTTTGTGCTGACTGACCATACTTCCCCAAAAAAAGCTGAAGCTGTAACAGAGCACCGCGCTCCAGTGCATATTGCGTCTCTACCGTATGAAGAACGTCTCGACGCTCCTATGGAAGAAGGGGTTAAACGAATTGATTATGCAATATTACGGGCACTACAAAACACTAACGTTTCTACATCCGGCATTAAACTTGTTTCTATTAAGCAGCAAAAGTACGGTGATGAAATATTTCATTTTCAACAATTACATATCAACTCACAGTACAGTGCCCAAGAACTTATTAAGCCTATTGCCGCTGCACTGGTACAATGGTCGGACAAAGCCACTCTCACCAAACTTTCAGATGCAGTATACCGTGTCGCGCTCAATGATGTAGAAACACACTTACTTAAGTTTACTCAGAATACTAAACCAGTAGTTCCTGCCAAGGATGCAGCAACTTTGGATATTGGCGGTCATCTCACTATTGTGATAGACGACCTAGGTGAAAGCATTTCGGCAGCACATTCGCTTGCAGGCTTACGCTATCCTGTAACCTTTGCGATATGGCCACGAGCATCATATCCTAAAGAAATTGCAGCAATAGCAAAAGCTGCCTCCCGTGAAGTCATCATTCATCAGCCAATGGAGCCGATATCTGCTGACGCTAAACCGGGACCCGGAGCCGTATACGTCACCATGACACCTGAAGAGATTCGAAGCACTATTCGGACAAACTTGAAACTTGTTCCCGGGGCTGTTGGGCTAAACAACCATATGGGATCAAAGTTCACGCAAAACCGAAATGCCGTTCGAGCTGTTGCACAGGAAGCAAAGAAGAGTGGGTTCTTTGTTTTAGACAGCGTAACTCATGCAAAATCAGTGTTTTTTGACGAAGCAAAGCGGCAAGGTTTAGTTGCCTTCCGGAGAAGTGTTTTCATCGATAATGTAAAAGAGGTTCAAAGTATTCTGCATCAGCTTAAAAAAGCTGAACGCATAGCTCTGGCAAAAGGCACTGCCATTGCTATAGGACATCCATATCCAGCAACCTTGCTTGCATTGCAAGAGTGGGAAAAGCAGCGCAACAAAAAGGTGGCGGTTGTCACATTATCAGAGCTTCTGGACTTCTAACGGGCTAGATACAGCAGGTCAGGCAAACACCCGACCGTTGTATCCTTCAATTACCTTTCTATTTGGAGGATCATTGGCAATGATTCAGAGAACGTTTTCTATTATTAAACCAGACGCAACCGCACGCAACCTTGAAGGAAAAATTCTTGCACACATTCAAGGTGCTGGACTTCGCGTCGTTGCGATGAAAAAAATTCGCATGACCCAAGAACAGGCTGAAGGATTTTACCACGTTCACAAAGAGCGTCCTTTCTTCCAAAGCCTCATTGAGTTCATGACATCAGGTCCTGTTGTCTGTTCTGTTCTTGAAGGCGAAAACGCAATTGAAAACTATCGTGCTATCATGGGTGCAACCAACCCTGCTGATGCAGCTGACGGTACCATCCGCAAGGAGTTTGCAGAAAACATCGAAGCCAACTCTGTTCATGGCTCTGATGCTCCTGAAACTGCTGAGTACGAGATTAATTACTTCTTTAATAATCTGGAGATCACTGGCTAACATGATTACGTTCGGTTGTATCGGCTGTGGCAATATGGGTTCCGCTATTCTTGGCGGTCTTGAATCCCAAAAGAACGTTTCACTCATCGGCTACGACCCGAGTGGTAATGTTCCCTGCACTGCGTGCGACTCAAATATCGAACTTGCCAAACAAGCTGATATTATCATGCTTGCGACAAAGCCCGATTATGTCGAATCAGTGCTCGAAGCTATCCAGCCCGCTCTTTCTGAGGATAAGGTCATCATTTCTATAGCAGCAGGTGTTTCTATGGAAACCCTGATGAAATACAGTGGCGGAAAATGTCCTGTTGTCCGCTGTATGCCGAATACTCCGGCGATGGTAGGCGAAGGTATTTTTGCATTCTGCTTTGAAGATCCTGCCCTTACGGAGAAGCAACAGACAGCCGTTCTTACCATGTTCGAGCAACTCGGTCAGGTTATGGTGCTGCCAGAAGCTAAATTCAACGCATTCACAGCCATTGCCGGTTGCGGCCCTGCTTATGTTCTTTATTTTATCGAAGCTGTAACAGAAGCTGCTGTCAGTGTCGGTTTTCATAGAAATGAAGCTACAGAAATGGCGATTAATCTTTTTAAAGGCACAACAAAGCTTGCGGATGATTCTGATCTGCATATTTCTCAACTTCGCGAAATGGTGTGCTCCCCTGCCGGTGTGACCATTGCTGCTGTGAACCACATGGACAGAACAGCTGTACGCGGTAATATTATTGATTCTATTTTCGAAGCCCGTGATCGTGGCATTGAAATGAGTAAATAATTCGCAAAGAAAGACTAAGGGCGCATTCACAGGATGCGCCCTTTTTTTGTGCAAAATTCCATGAAAAAGTCCCCGCACAATACTATCGCGCGAGGACTTTTTTATAACAAACGACTTAGCTACTGTTCCGATATCCTACCGAATAAACAGCATAAGCATACAATATTTTGAGATTATGATGCCTTTGTGCCTGCTGGAACTTCACCGGAAGCAGTAAGCATTTCCATGCCATCAGCAGTCTTCAGAGCCAGCATCATACCGTGAGATTCAAGCCCACGAATTTTACGTGGCTTCAAGTTCGCCACAACAACCACCTGACGACCACGAAGATCATCAGCGGTAAAGTGCTCTTTCAGACCAGCAAGAATCTGACGCGGCTTTTCTTCACCAAGATCAACTTCACAGCGGAACAAACGGTCAGCTTTAGGGTGATCTTCAACAACAAGTACTTTGCCAACGCGAAGGTCTACCTTAGTAAAATCGTCAAACTCAATAGGTGCTGCAACATCCTGTGCAGGAGCTTTTTCTTTTTTGGCTGCCTGTTCTGCTGCTTTTGTTGCTTCTTCAATTTCTTTACGGAGTTTATCGATATCCACACGCGGGAACAGGTTAGACCCCGGAGCAATTTCAATACCTACTGGCAGAACACCCCATGCCTCAATTTCAGCAGGAATATTGGCGCATGCAGGATCAAAATCAAGACCAAGCTGAGCAACAAGTTTTTCAGCAGATTCCGGCATTACCGGCCACAAGTGAATTGCAACCTTACGCATGCATTCAAGCATGGTGTACATAACAGTACCAAGGCGCGCAGTGTCGCCCTCTTTTGCAAGTGTCCACGGCTGACTTGAATCTACGTATTTATTCAAAGCACGAACAAGTTCCCACAGTGATTCAATACCATAAGAAAAACGGACGTTATCGAACAGCTGCTGGAAGTTTTTACAAGAGTTGGATGCAAGCTCGCGCAATTCCATATCTGCTTCTGTGTACTCTGCTGGCTGCGGAACAACGCCACCAAAGTATTTTTTAACCATAGACAACACACGGCTGAAGAGGTTGCCAAGATCGTTTGCAAGCTCTGCATTCTGACGCATTGCAAGTGCTTCTTCAGAGAAGCTTGCATCGTTCCCAAAATGCATGTCACGCAGAAGGAAGAAGCGGAACGTATCGTTACCGTACTTTTTCGCCATATCGAGCGGAGCAACTACGTTACCGAGAGATTTAGACATCTTGGTATCGTTAACAAGCCAGTACCCATGTACATTCAGGTTATTGTATGGGGTAAAACCAGCAGCTTTCAGCATTGTAGGCCAGAAAATTGCGTGCGGCTTAAGAATATCCTTTGCTACAATATGCTGTACTTCCGGCCAGAATTTTTTGAAATTCTCTCCATCAGGGTATTCGAGAGCTGAAACATAGTTCAACAACGCATCAAACCACACATAGGTAACGAAGTTGTTGTCAAACGGAAGCTCAACACCCCACTCAAGGCGTGATTTAGGGCGGGAAATACACAAGTCTTCCAATTCGCCACTATCAAGCAAAGAAAGAACTTCCTTGCGGTAGCGCTCTGGACGAATAAAGTCAGGATTATCCAGAATGTGCTGCTTCAACCAATCCTGATATTTAGACATTTTGAAGAAATAGTTTTTCTCTGCAATGTACTCAGGTTTGGTCTGGTGCTGAGGACAAAGACCGTCTTCTAATTCTTTTTCAGTATAAAAACGCTCACAGCCGTAGCAGTAATGTCCGCCATATTCACCGAAGTAAATGTCACCGGAATCATACACTTTCTGCAATACATCCTGCACAACTTTTTTATGAGCAGCATCTGTTGTGCGAACAAAATGGTCATTGCAAATACCAAGTTCCGGCCACAGGTCTCTGAAAAGCTGGCTGATCTGGTCAGTGTATTCCTGCGGGGTGCATTTATTTTTTTCAGCAGCCTGAACAATTTTATCGCCGTGCTCGTCTGTACCGGTAAGAAAGAACGTTTCTTTACCCATCATCTGCTGAAAACGCTTCATGGTATCAGCAATGATTGTTGTATAGGCGTGTCCAAGATGTGGCTTAGCATTCACATAGTAAATCGGAGTCGTAATATAAAAACGTTCCAAGAGAATCTCCCGACGGCTTCGTCCGCTGGAAACGGACGCTGGATTCTTTGTTGTATTTTCTGGCTGCACACAACCGCATGCAGCAACACTCATTCTATCGTATTTCTTGAGAAAGACTTCATTACTACACAGTAATGAAGTCTTCTTCTCAAGCTTAATTCAATCGGTACACCGAACTAGTCGTTAGATTTCGGTTTGCGCTTACGTTTGCGCTTACCACGGCTAGTGCGCTTTACAGGCTCGGCGCTTTTAACTCCAGGCTTGCGGATCAACTGCTCACGCAGCGTTTCCACATCAACACCTTCAGCCTTTGCGCGCTCTTCAAGTTCTTTTTCCATCTCAGCACGGCGCTGTTCTTCTTCTGCTGCTTCTTTTGCTTCCTGCTCTTTACGGGCGGCATCTTCCTCAGCTTTCTTAGCAGCAGCACGTGCGGCATCCTGTAATGCCTGATCTGGACGAGTGGCTTTCATCTCTGCCCATTCCTCAAGAGTAACTTCCATCTCTTCATTAAATTCTGAGAGCAAAGAAACACTGTTGCGGAACATGTTTGCACGGAGAACTTTTACAGAGCCATCTTCGGTAAAGTACTTTTTACCAAGTTTAGGACATGCACGGTGAAATTCTTCATAGTTTTGCTGTTCATAGGAAAGACAGCAAAGCAAGCGACCGCATATGCCGGATATTTTTGCAGGGTTAAGGAATAGATTCTGCTCTTTTGCCATCTTGATGGTTACCGGAGCAAATTTACGCAAAAATCTGCGGCAACAGCAAACCATACCGCAGTTACCTACAGCACCCACCATCTGCGTTTCATGACGCACACCAATCTGGCGCAGTTCTATACGGGTGCGGTAATTTTTAACAAGATCTTTTACAAGTTCTCTAAAATCAATCCGATTAGGAGCGGTAAAATAAAAAATTATTTTGCTGCGATCAAAAAATACTTCAACATCAACAAGCTTCATATCAAGCTTACGCTGTCGCACGCAATCTAAGCAGTACTGAAAAGCTTCACGAGAAAGCCCTTCATTTTCCTGATGCCGTACGAGATCTTCATTTTCCGCAAGTCTGTTGACTGCCTTCAACTCATCACTCTCTGCATCCTCTGGCACATCGTCGCGCAAAACAACAACTTCACCAAGCCCCTGCCCCTGATCCACAACGACCCAGTCGCCCATCGAGACTTCCAGATCTTTTATTTCAAAATAGTATATGTTCCCGTATTCCCGGAACTTAACACCGGCTATTGATGACATGGTTATCCACTCTTCATGCTGCTGCCACAGCAGCACGTATATGTTATATGCTGAGCTTAAAAAAGCATGCAGCATTTATTTATTGATAAGAACATTTCTTTTCGGCTTTATTGACGCTCGTGTCAACAAATCGAATATAAGGTTGTGTTCTGGCGCATTCATGTTTATGAAAAATCGTTCGCATGATTTTGTAAATGTATTTTAGGAGAATAAAATGATTGATCGTGAGAGCGCTTTTCAATTGCTGGAGATGCAAAACCCTGAGCCACATCTTGTGCACCATGCTCTGCAAACCGAGGCAGTTATGAACGGTCTTGCACGACATTTTGGTGAAGATGAAGCTCTCTGGTCCATCACCGGTCTTTTGCACGATCTTGATTTTCCGAGCACAAAGGAAACACCTGAAAAACATGGAAAGCAATCTGTTGAACTACTCAAAGGAAAGCTTCCAGAAATAGCACTGAATGCTATTCTTGCCCATAATTCGGAATACACAAAACACGACCCCACCACAAAACTCGATATAGCACTGAGATGTGCTGAAACAGTTACCGGCCTTATTGCCACGAATGCGCTTGTTCGACCCAATGGCATGGAAGGCATGAAACCTAAAAGCTTAAAAAAGAAAATGAAAGACAAAGCATTTGCTGCGTCTGTCAGTCGTGACCGAATTAGAGAGTGCGAGAAACTGGACTTGGATTTAGGACAGTTTTTTCAACTGGCCATTGAATCCATCACTCCCATAGCTGATTCTGTTGGATTAGCTAAACGTACATAGCATAAGGATTCACAATCATGAAACTTTCTTTTGTTATTGTAACAAATAACACAAGCAAATTCATCGGGCGCTGCCTCAATTCCATTAAGGAAACCATTGATAATCAAACCGCATCCAAATTTGATGCTGAAGTCATCGTTGTTGACAACGCATCTTCTGACGACTGCGGCAGTATAGCAAAAACAGCTCTTCCAGAGATTGAGCTTATCCAAAACTCTGACAACAAAGGCTACGCCGCTGCGGCTAATCAGGCGATTGAACACGCAACTGGCGACCTTATTGTATTTGTTGACCCTCGTGTTGAAGTTCTTGCAGGTTCTGTCCGTCGCCTGATGGATCAGTTTGCAACCAACGCTTCCTGTGCTGTTGCCGGTGGTAAAATTGTAGGCACTGACAATCTCAGCCTTAAAACAGTTGACCGCCTTCCAGGACTTGTTGCTAACTTTAAACGCATGTTCGGATGCACCTGCTCAAAAACTCGCAATGCAGAACAGCCTATGAGTGTGGACTTTGTTCCTTTCACTTTTGCTGCTGTGCGTCGCGACATTATTACCAAACTCGGCCAGCTTGACGAGCGTTTCTACGCAAGTCTTGCAGATGCAGACTTCTGCCGCCGTGTGGTAAAAGCTATTAACCCATCTTACGCAATCTACTACGTGCCGCAGGCAACTGCACGCGTTCTTGATAAATTCTCTCTGCAATGCGAATGCTCAGACTACGCGCTTCATGGCGCAGATGTAGTTAAAGCACGCACACGTAGTGAGCAAATGTACTTCTGGAAACACTACTGCTCCTTCACCGCCCTTTTCTTTGGTGGTATGGACATGCTCGTATTTGCTGTACGCTTTGCAGCATACCTTATTCCGGGTGTAGGTTCTAAAGATAAACGCGGCTATGCTTGCAGCGTTTTCAGTGAATCTGCTAAAGCAATGCTTGCTACACAGCTTGGAACTCAGTTTCCAGCAGAGTAATACTCTGAAATATCGTTTCTAGCGATGACCTCAAAAAGGGATGCACAAGATGTGTATCCCTTTTTTTGTAGCTAGAAACTACCCTTATACAATTTGCAGCACCAGCTCTTCCCCTATAGCAAGGCAACACAAAAAGACAATACATAGTAAGTATTTATAAACAAACACTACGCATATCCCTTCTACCACGGCATGCTGGTTGAGTATTTATAGATTCTGTATTGTTTCTTAATTGCACTGGAAGCTCCAAAGAACTTGCTGCTACTATGAACTAAGGAAATCCCAAAACTACCAGCAACACGCGGAGAGACTATGCTTCAAATACAAGCACGCGGCGGGGGAGCTGCCATTGACAGCACTACATTTTCTGAAATTTTAGGAACCATGCCGACCCCGAAGGAACTTGAGGTGTTAGTAAAAGTGTCAGCAGCATCAATAAACCCTGTTGATACTAAAATGCGTATGCGCACCCCACCCAAAGAACACTTTGTTCCCGGTATGGACACATGCGGCATCATTACGGAGGTTGGCTCTGAAGTCACAAACTTCAAGAAAGGTGACCGCGTCTTCTTTATGGGGCAAACCAAATACTCCGGTTCGTTTGCACAATATCAGCTGGCAGATGCCAGAACAATTGCCCTAGCACCTGATCTTTCATCCGATGCCGAAGCAGCAGCACTACCTGTTGCAACGTTCACAGCCTATGATGCTCTTTTTACCCGCCTTGGCTACATATCATCATCCAACGCAAATGCTGAAAAAACAATACTCATAATCGGCGGTGCTGGTGGTGTAGGTTCCATGGCAATACAACTTGCCAAATGGGCTGGGCTAACAGTGATTGCTACGGCGTCTCGCGAAGAGACAGCAGAATGGTGCAAAGATTTGGGGGCAGACTATGTCATAAACCACAACAAAGACATGGATGAGCAGGTACGTAATCTTGATATGAAATGGATGCATTCGATTTTCTGTACAACTCACTTGAGCAGGCATTGGGCTTCAATGGCTGCGCTCATCAGACCACAAGGGTCTGTTGTCTTGATTGATGATCCTGAGGAGCCGCTCGACATCCGCATGTTTAAAACAAAGTCCGTACAACTTTGCTGGGAATTTGCTTTAGTCCGAACAATGTACGAAACATCCGACATGCACATGCAAGGTTTCATTCTTGCGAAAATCGCGCAGTTAATCGATACGTTACAGATTCGTTCTCCGTTAACAGAAACACATTACGGATTAACTGTCGCCAACGTGCAGAAAGCCCATGTCCGGCAGGAAAGCAACGCAATGGTAGGAAAACAAGCAATAATTATTGCTCCATAATCTGTACTATTTTGCCCAGCGCTCTTGCACGCCCATAAACATGTGCCACAAAATCGGCACAATAAAGAGAGTTAGCAGCGTGGCAGTACATAGTCCTGTTACAAAGGTGGCAGCCATTGTTCCCCAGTTCAGGGAGTAATATGGTATACCCACTGCCATTGGCAGCAAACCGAGTGTTGTTGTCAACGTTGTGAGCAAAATTGGGCGTAGTCGCATACGCACGCCCTTATACACAGCCTTATCTCTATGCATCCCTTCTCGAACCAAATTATTGAGGAAGGCAATAAGCACCAGTGAGTCATTTACAACAACACCTGTAACCCCGATTGTCGCGATAAAACTGTTAATAGTGAATAATGTGCGAGTAAGAAACACGCCGTACACAACACCTATAAAAGCAAACACAACCGCAGAAAGAATGATAAGCGGCTGCACATATGAATTAAACTGTGTTGCTAAAATCATATAGATTACCAGCAATGCAATAATAAACGCAAACATGAGAGACGAATAAGACTTTTGTGTCGATTCATATTCTCCGGCAAAGTTAAGAGTTGCACCGGGATATTCTGACCGGATTGTTTCATAATGCTTTTGCACTTCTTTTACGACATACGCGGGAGAATAAGGCGAGCCGGACTTCAAGTTCGCAGACAACGTAATGGCGCGTTCCCCTTGAAATCTGTTAAATTGCCCCGGTTCTGTATACGTCTGGATAGTGACAATATCTTGAAGACGGATAGAACCACCATCCTCTTCAATCACGGGGATAGCCATCGCATCTTCAGGGGTTTGCAAATAACGTTCATCAACTTGTAGGCGCAAATCAATATCCTCGTCATCTGCCCTGAACTCTCCTACGAGCGAACCATCGAGAACAGACCCCGCCAGACGAGCCACATACCGAGGCGTCAGCTCATATTGTGACACACGCATCACATCAGGGATAAATCTAATAATCCTGTTTGGATACCCCGTATCAGGGCGCAGATCGACAAGATATTGTGCAAAATCGTCATGCTTTTTCAAATAACTCCAAATAGCTTGTGTTAGTTGATTCACTTTCTCAGTATCCACACCCATAACACGTATGGTTAGATCTTTGCCCGTCGGTGGGCCATCTGATTCTGCACGAACCCGCACGACCCATGAATCCCCCCAATGTTCATGCGCATAGGCGGTCATCTGTTTTCGCATTCTATCCAAATGAGCTATTGGGTCGTTCGTAGGATAATCTTCAAACTTTCGGGAATTAATTTCTGGCAGTTCAACATTTATTGTTCCGTAATTGGAACCGTACACCTGCTCATAATCCTCATTCACATAAAACCCTGCAAATGCTGTCGCGGCACGCACAACTCCACTGCCCAGTGCATCAATCTCCACTGTCATTTCTTTTAAACGACGTGACACCTCGCTAAGCGCAGTTCCGGCGGGAGCCTCAACATTCACATAAAAAATATTGTAGTTATCAGGAAAAAACTTGATGCGTAACAGCGGAAGTGTGCCGGACACAGACACAACAAAGATAAACATAGCACCAATGAATGCGAGCACAACTGCGCCGATACTTTTTCCTCTGTGCCGCATAAATATTCGAACAACAGCTTCTGCATAATCTTTAAGCTTGCGCATAAACTCCTGATCTGGTGGAGGAGTATAGCCGTGCGCAAATTTATGTGCCCCAGGCCAGTCATAAAAATGTAGTGGAAGAATCAGTAGACACTCAATAAGCGACGCAGCAATGGCAAAACTCACTGCAATAGGAATCTGTGCGAAAAATTCCCCAGTTGCCCCCGACATGATGAGCATCGGCAAAAAAGCAGCCACCGTCGTTGAAGTTGCTGCAATAACAGGTACAGCCACTTCTGCCGCACCATCAATAACAGCATCTCTAAGCGGCTCTCCCAGTTGAATATGCCTGTAAATATTTTCAATGACGACAATAGCATCATCAACAATAATCCCTGCCACAAGCACAAATGCAAACAGAGTAATTTCATTTAAGGAATTGCCTGATAATTTCATGAAGATCATAGTCACAAGGAAAGAAAACGGGATGCCCACTGTTGTTATAACGGCATTACGCAGCCCCATAACTATCCAAATAATGACAAGTACAAGTGTGATACCCACCAGCAGGTTAGAGCCCATAATATTCATAGATTCATCAATGAATATCCGTTGATCCTGCGTTATAACCGGCTTCACTCGATTAGCGAGTAACTTATCTTTATGCTTTGCGACTATCGCTTCCACCATGTCGCAAATAGCAATGGCATTACCGGAGCTTTGTTTCATAACCGCAATGGTGATGCAGTCTTTGCCGTTTACAGAAGTAATTACATGTGGGTCACGGTATCCATACTGCGCGGTGGTCATAACATCGCCGACACGTACAAATGAACCTTCATTATCTCGACGCAAAATAACATCTTCAATATCAGCCTGCGTACGGAATCGTTCATCAACCACTACGATGTATTCAGACTCCCCTGTTTCAAAGTCACCAGCAGGAATTGATACGTTGGCATCCAGAAGCGCTTTTCGAACCTCTTCAAACGTAACCATGTATCGCTGCATTTTAGACGGAGATAAACTGACATGGTACTCCCGCGAATATTCGCCATTCAAACGAACATCTTTCACTCCGGGGATACGTCCAAATTCATTTTTTAATTCTTCTGCAATCAGGCTGAGTGCTCTATTGGAGCGTTCGCCTACTAAAATCACATTGAGTGCAGGCAACCACTCATCAATAGCAATTTCTGTAAATTTAGGGGGGTCCATTCTTTCCGGCAGGTCATTTTGAATAGATAAAACCTTGAAGCGTAACTCGTCGTATAGCTTTTGATAGTCTGAATCATCAATAAATTTGACAAGAATAGAGCTTCGCTCCCGATATGAACGAGAACGGATATATTCAACTTGCTCCAGACTCTCTAGCGCCTCTTCGATCTCTCTTGTCACAAGCGATTCGACATCAGAAGGTGATGCACCGGGGAGAAATGCGCTTATGTGTACTTTGCCCATTTTCACATACGGCATTCTATCCACAGGAATGGTAAGAATACTTATGACGCCAAGGATCATAAGTACCACAAAAGCGAGATTCACCAGTACTTTTTGATTAAGTGTAAAAGCAATTAGTGAACGCATGCCTTCTCCCTAAAACCCTGATTGTGGCGGGTTGAGTATAAAACGCTCTCCTGCTGAAATATCCTTTGAGCGCACGCGTTTGGCTCCGTCTTTCCCTCCGTTCCCCATAATAATAACAGGCACTTCTTCACCATTTTCCCGAACAAGGTATGCCTCTTCATACCCTTGAACCAGTGCACTTTCCGGAACAACAACTGCCCCTTTTGCTTCATCCATCGGTAAATGAAGATCAGCACGAATACCGCCACGCTTTTCGATAGGAAACTTTTCGATAGCTAGATCAACCTTAATTTTTCGCATTCCGGGATCATAATCAGGAGAAATATGCTCTATGCGTGCCTCAACTTTTTCACCAAGTTCAGGCAGGTTGACCACAATTTTTTTCATTTTTTGCAAGGTAATCAATTCCGAAGGTGTCAGTGCAAGGGGGACAAGCAACACGTTGAAATCACCTATCTTAGCAAGTTCATCTCCTACCCCTACAAGCTCTCCCGGTTCGATATAGCGCTCAATAACCTTCCAGCCTTCAGGGGCAACAATGGAATGGCGTTTCTTGTGTTCACGCAAAATCAGCTCTTCAACTTTCAGTGCATCCGCAGCTTCACGGGCAGATTCTAAATCACGTTCAAGCGCATCTAGCGTTGTCTGCGCGGCGTGTTTTTTTTCGATAAGAGTTCGATACCTGCCAGCTTCTTTTTTATAAAACGTTACTGCGGTTTGATTTGCCTGCTGTTTGTCGAGGTTCCGCAAGATATCCAGATCAATAAACGTTGGATCAAGCTTCGCGAATATGCCCTCTTTGCCAATAGAATCACCAACATCGGCATAGACTTTAAGACACCGGGCATTTTCTTCACTGGATATAGTGATAACCTTTCGTGGACGGGTAAAACCAGTCATCTTCACATGACGCTTTGCCGCCTTTGCTACAAAGACTTCCTTGCTATAAGCAATCTCGACAAATGCCAGAAGAATAATCAGAATAAGAAAGAAAACTTTGCGCCACATATATGCTCCTTCCGCTCTGCCGACTGAAACACTGCACAACACACCAGTACCCGAATACGAATGCAGCAATAACACTTCTAATTTATTTACTATTATTTTTACTTATTTACCCCCTTACGTCGATTATCTTTGCTTCATCACACCGGTATCTAATCACACAAAAAAGCTGTCCTTCTAAAAGAAAGACAGCTTTAAAAGAATGATGACCATCCACCATAAAAAAGTCAGAAACCTTACGGCTCCTGACTTTTTACAAATCAACGTTGTATGTGTTGGTTACTTTTGGCAGACAAGAAATAGAGCGACTTGCCCCAAAAACAACTATGGTTGGTTTGATATTATTTCACCAACGACTTACCAGCCATTGCCTTGCGTAATTCCAGCACAGTGGCGGTAATATCATCCGCGCCCACTATTTCAGAAACAATTGCACAACAACGAGCACCATGCTGTGCTACATCATGAATATTGTGCAGCTTAATTCCACCAATAGCCACATGAGGAATAGAGTGTTGCTGCGTTACATACTCAAGGTACTCATACCCAACTGGTGCACATACGTCTTTCTTAGTTTGCGTCGCAAAAATAGGACCCACACCAATGTAATCAGCACCAACTTCAATAGCGCGCTTGCACTCTTCTGGTGAATGCGTGGAAAGTCCGATAATTTTATCTGCGCCGACAAGCTGGCGAACCTGCTGCACAGGGATATCTTCCTGCCCTACATGTACGCCGTCTGCATCACACAGCATTGCAATATCAACGTAGTCATTCACAATAAATTTGCAGCCTGCCTGCTTTGTCATAGCGCGTATTTGCAAGCACTCTTCCAACATCACACCGGATTTTTTATCTTTTTCTCTATACTGAAGAACCTTAATGCCTGCTTTAAGCATTGCATCAACGACTTCAATATTAGAACGCCCTTTTGACAGACCTTCATCTGTCAATGCATAGAGGTCAGTATCCAAAATTTCTTGAAAATTCATGTTATTTCCCCAAAATATGCGTTAACACAACATCTGCCTGCATAGCGGCTGCCATAAGCACTTTGGGCGCCATAGGCGGATGATCGGCAATATCGGTTGTAAAATCACCTACAAGCACGGCATCATCACGAATCTGCCGTTTTTGCATGTACGGCTCACCCCATCCAGCCATGCCGGATGCTGAAACATACAGACGCGGGTCTGGTAAATATTTTTCCGCCATCATCTTTTTTCCATCCACACTATCAAGTGCTTCAATAATGATGTCGCATTCTGCAAAAAGCTGTTCTGCTGTTTCGGGTGTAATACGTTTGTTATGTACGGCAATGTCTAATGTACTGTCTATACGCAGCAAATTAGATTTACACACATCAACCTTGGCTCCCCCTACCTGCTCTTCAAAAAAGAACTGACGATTCAGGTTGGAGAAATCCACAGTATCGTAATCAACAATAACAAACTTGCGGACACCACTCCGAGCCAGCATAAACGCACAGTTAGAACCTAACCCGCCGCAACCTGCTATGCCGACAGTTACGGAAGCAAGACGTGCTCGCTGCTCTGGTGTCAGATAACGGGATAAACCTTTTTGCAACGAAGACGTGTCAGTCATACCAGAACCCTGCATAACCTAGAATGGTTCCCAATCTTTGAATATTGGCTGGAATCCTCGGGCTTCAATAGCGCTGCACATTTCCTCAACGCTTCGCGGATCAGAAATTTCAAACTGTTCAGTGCTGCTGTTATCAGCAGTGTGACCACCTACAGCGGTTGTCACTCCGGCAGACATTTTAGTTACACCAAGCGGCATCAAGTTATCACGCAATACTGCCGGTTCCCGTGTAGACACAGTTATTCCCACACTTGGCAGGAAAATGCGCTGCGCCAGCATAAGCTGCACTAAATGTTTATCTGTAACGATAGATGCGGGTTGATACGAGCCAGCATGAGGACGCATACGAGGCAAAGAAATAGCGATATTAGTACCAGGATACTTGCGCTGCAAGTACTCTGCATGCACACCTGTGTAGAATGCATCACGCTGCCATACCGATTCAAGCCCGAGCAGTGCCCCAACGTTCACCGTACGCATTCCCGCTTTACAACCGCGCTCCGGTGCATCCAGTCTGAAACCGTAATCCCGTTTAGGACCTTTAGGATGCAGTTCTTCGTACAACGGTTTGTTGTACGTCTCCTGATAAATCGTCAGACCATCCACACCACGGTCGATGAGGTATGCATACTCATCCTGGGTCATTGCGTAGACTTCAATACTGATAGAAGAAAAATACTCACGAAGAATATTAGAACAGTCGCCTATGTATTCAACGGTCGATTTTGCTGGCGCATCACCAGTAAGAATAAGAATATGTTTCAAACCCGTTGCAGCAATTGCCTGCGCTTCTTTGGTCAATTCTTCCGCAGTCAACTGCATGCGTGAAATCTTGTTAGCTGTATTAAAGCCACAGTATACACACTGGTTAGTACAGTAGTTGGCAAGATACAAAGGAGTAAACAATTGAATTGTTCTGCCGAAATGACGCAATGAAATTTCATTTGCTTTCCGCGCCATAACTTCCAGCATGCCCTCTGCCGCCGGAGAAAGAAGAGTAAGGTAGTCATGCGGAGTTAACGAATACTTTGCAAGCACCCTTTCCACATCAGCCGGTTGCACAGCAGCAAGATACGCTGCCATATCCAGCGTATCATACTGTGCGAGAACTTCTGAAAATCCCATATTACATACCGCCTAAAAAGCCGGTCAATGGTGATGATGCATCTGCTGTGCCTGTCGAAACAGTAGCGGTCTGGGCAAGGTATGCCGCTCGACCTGCACGCACAGCCTCGCCGAAAGCCCGTCCCATTGCGACAGGATCACCTGCGGCTGCGATAGCAGTGTTTACAAGACAGGCAGCCGCGCCCATCTCCATAGCTTCACAAGCCTGAGACGGAGCACCGATTCCTGCATCAACAATAATCGGCAATGAAATTTCATCAATCAGGATACGAACCATTTCTTTTGTTTTAAGCCCGCGATTGCTGCCAATAGGAGCACCAAGCGGCATTACCGCAGCAGCTCCGGCATTAACAAGGTCACGCGCTATATACAAATCCGCATTAACATACGGCAGCACTACAAAACCTTCTTTTGCAAGAATCTCTGTAGCTTTTGCGGTTTCGTATCCATCCGGCAACAAATACTTATTGTCGGAAATAACTTCAATTTTAATCCAGTCCCCACATCCGGCTGCGCGCGCCAGACGAGCAATTCGCACTGCTTCGTCGGCGTTACGCGCACCGGACGTATTAGGCAACAACTGCATGTGCTTAGGAATGTGCTGCATAACATTCCCTGTAGCTGCGTTTGTGTCGACTCTGCGTAACGCAACCGTAATGACCTGAGATCCGGACGATGCACACACATCAGGAATAATTGTATCTGAGCCATATTTACCGGTTCCGGTAAAAAGTCTGCTGGTCAGGCTGACTCCGCCGATAACCAATGCGTCGTTGTTGTTCGCTTCCATTAGCCCCCTCCTACGAATTGCAGGATTTCCAATATATCCCCGTCAGTAAGTACGGTAGTTCCAAAATCATCAGCCGTCACAACGGTTCGGTTCAGTTCAACGACAACCGCTTTCACATCCACGCCGTTGCCCTGCAAATATTCAAGCAGGGTTGTGTCGTCATCGCACAGTTGCATCTGACCGTTTACAGTTAGTTGCATATAGGGTTCCTTTGCTGCTTTAAGCACATAAAAAAAGCTTGCACGAAGGCAAGCTTAGAATACGGGTTAAGTACTCAGCCTTCCTCCGGCGGTATAAACCGCGTCAGGTTCAAAGGGTCTGAACAACATGTTCACTCTCAGCCCGAAGACTCCCCTAGCTGTATGTAGACACACCCTGTATGGCATAAAACGCTGTGCGCCCTATGCTACAGGCATAAAAAAAAGCTTACCCCTTCGGATAAGCCTACAGTTATGGTACTATTACGCTTTCCTCCGGTGGTATAAACCACATCAGGTTCAAGGGTCAGAACTCGTTCGCTCACTCTCAGCCCGAAGGCTCCCCTAGCTGTTGAAATTTTTATAGTCAGAATTAGCAATTCTGTAAAGTTGTTTATTTAACCAATACCATTATTTTATGCCCAACCCCCTATTTTATTGAAGTATACTAATGCACCACACAAAAAGAATCCTTACCTTGATGCGTGTTACCTTTTTTTATATCGTCACACATGGTAGGCAATTTTTTATCACTACATGGAAGCCACGTTCTTTTGAACTCATCTATAAAGCCTTTGCAGGAGCCATCATGCGTTTTCCAACCATAGTCCTGACACTTTTCATTTTCTGTTTATTCTCACAAACCGCTTTCGCTCACAAAGTAAATGTATTCGCATGGACAGAAGGAACAACTGTTCATACGGAGTCGTACTTTTCTAGCGGCAATAAAGCGCAAAGCAGCACCATCACTGCGACAGATCAAAAAACAGGCAAGGTGCTGGCAACAGGAAAAACAGACAGCAAAGGTGAATGGTCTTTCACACTGTCACCTGAAGCTTTGAATGCCAAAGACCCTATCGTCATTACGCTTAATGCAGGGCAAGGTCATACAGGAACCTGGACACTGGAAGCAGAAGATTTTGCAGGGGAAGCTCCAAAGCAGACAACCAACGCTTCCGCAGAAACTGTCTGTAAAATACCTTCTCCGGCACCACAGAAGACAGCCCCCGCCGCAACAATCACCCTGACTGAAGAGCAGTTACAAACACTTATACGCAGCGCCGTACATGAAGAATTAATTCCGCTTAATGCCAAACTTTCGAAACTTAATGCGCAAATCCTTCAGCCTAAAACAACCATGAAGGATATTTTCGGGGGGATTGGCTACATTTTAGGACTACTTGGTCTTGCAGCCTTTATGCAGTACCGCAAGAAGGCGTAGCGGCTGTTGTATGGAACGAGCCTTCCATGCGAAGGGAAGATTACGCCCCACATATTGCTCTTCTTCCATAAAAACACTATGACGCGGCAGACATCTCATGAAAAAGGAGCCTCGCATGGCTAAATCCAAAAAAGAACAGCAAAAGATAAAAAAACGCATTGCTGCCATCAAACGCCGCAAGGCATCAACTGCTGATGATTTTTCCGATACCGTTATGAAGTTTTGCAAGCCGCTTCTCGCAGAATCAGAAAGCTTGAGCGGAGATGATAACGCCATCGGTCTTGGTGTATTTGCATGGAACGCATCATTCCTTACCCGTGACCGCTGGGAAAACGGTCTGCACCGCTCTCTTGAACAATTTGATCTTACTGACGAAACCAAAACGACTCTTGTTGATATTGTAGAAGAAATGGTTCGCCAGAAAGAAGTTATGTTCCCGAATGACCTTCGTGTCATTACTGACTACAAAGTGCATGAAACTGAGGAAGGTCCTATCCTCACAGTTGATGCCAAGCTTGCTAAAAAAGCCCTGCTTCCTTCTTTTAAAGGTGTGCCTAAAGCGTAGTCCTTTTCGCCAAAGACAGTTACATTTAAAAAGTCAGAAGCTTGCACAGCCCAAACTGTGCATAGCTCCTGACTTTTATTTTTTCTCTACACAAGGGTTCAGCACCCTGTCATCGCTGTGCAGTTTTCTATTTTAGAATACAGGTTCCCTATTAATCAGGACCAGGGCAAGCTACGTTGCTCAGTTCTTCAATCTTGCCATTTTTCAGACGCCATTCATAAATGCCCTGCATATCCATGAACATCTGGAACATCTGGAAGAAACCATGCCAGTGAGCATAGTCTGGACCATTCATAGCTGCACCCTGACGGGCGCGGCGTCCTTCATGGTGCCACAGGTAGTACATCATACGCTGGAAGCCATCTCTCCATGGGTCATCCCCAAGCAGATTCTTCGCTGCAAGCTCTTTCTTCATAGCCACTGCTTTATCCCAGTAGATATTGTAAAGCTTCACAGAAGCATCGAGCGTATCCATTGTGGCATTTGTATGGAGTGTTGAGTGGCAGTTTTTACAAACTAAACGCATTCGTTTTGCACCTTCGAGTCCAGCACCACGAGTGCCTTCGCGAATTTCCGAACGCTTGCTGTACAGCTTCCACTTCAGACGGGTTTCAGGGTTATGTGTGGTAGTCAGTTCACCAATACCGCTTAAGTGGCATACTGCACAGGTAGGTGCATCATAATCACCCGGCTCCCATGTATCTGGAGCTGCGGTGAAGTTCCAATTTTCACCATGTGCTGCGTACACTTGTCCGTGCTTGGACTGGTGATAAATTTCAATATTCGGATGATCCGGTCCAAGGTGACATGTTCCGCAAGATTCAGGCTTACGAGCTTCTGCAATGGAAAACATGTGGCGTGTGTGACAAACCGAGCAGTTACCTACAGAACCATCAGGGTATCTCTGCCCCGGACCAGCTGGCCATGTCATGTTGATAGGCTTATTGTCTGCACCAATTTCAATAATGGTACCATGACACATCTGACAACCGGAGGCACGCGGTGCCATTCCTTCCGGACTATTCCGATCAACACCCATAAAGCCCAGACCTTCATAATAATGCATGAGCTTATCAAATGTCGGGTTATTCATAATCGGTTCTGAGGATGGCTTTGCATGGGAGCTTTCAAGGAACTGTGAAACTTCCACAGGGTGGCAACGGGAACATGTTTTTGAAGATACCATCGGGCTGGTATAAATATTGGTTCCGCGTACACCTTCACACTGGCTCGCCATAGGAGAGGTCTTTTCTACTACGTGACAGTCGTAACAGGAAACCTGTGCATGAGCCATGCGACCATTTCTCCAGTTATCAACAATGCCGGGAGTCTTTTTAGAGTGACATTCAATACATTTTTTCGCATCTTCAGAAAAACCACGCTGTACGAGAATCTGCTTATGCAGTCCTCCAAGGGTTGCATCCCCTTGCGACATGGCTTTCGGTGGCTTTTGCTGCATGCTCTCCTCAGCACCGGCAATGCCCGCGCCCAACATGCAACAGATCACCATTCCTAATAGGATTACCAAGGTCCTCCGTATCTTCATTCCATTTCCTCCACACACTTTCAGGTTTTCATGAGTAACTATCGTTATGAATCCCTGTTGAAATACTGGTTCACGTAATGCATCATGTCTTTATGCCCCACATGTTCATGGCATTTCACACATCTGAGCTTATTTTCTTTTCTCAGATATTCACGGTGTGCCAAAATCGCTTTTATCCCCATCTTCGGAGACAATAATCTTGTATGGCATTTGAGACAGGAACTATCGTACGTGTAATCTTCACGGTATTTGCGCCGCGCCGCCCAGTCATACGTATAGGGGTCGATTATCATATTCATTATAACATCGCGTGTACCGGTATACGCTTTGGCTGCAACGTACTCTACGAGGGTGCCATGTGGCAGATGGCAATCCACGCATTGGGCAACAACCCCTTGTGGGTTGTTACCTCCATGAACCGAGGCAAGCCATGACTGCCTGAACGGTTTCATTACATGGCACGTTACGCAAAAGGTATCAGTATTCGTCAGTGCAATCATATGACCAGAAGCCAATACAAGAACGATACTTAATACAACACCGGCTACACCCCCTACCAACAATAGTTTTTTTCGTTTTCTCCTATCGTTGCGCTGAGGCATAAACCTCCCCTTTGCCAATAATTAAAGGGTAAACATCAGACAATTGATAAATACTACCATGTTAAGGGAGTATACGAAGTATAATTTTTACATATTTCACCGCATTACGAGCCAGTCCGCCGCAACAACCCTGAACTTAATACAAAGCTCCCCATTACTTTTTTTCTGACTCAAACGCATACCCACAAAAAAACCTCGCTGTTGCACACAGCGAGGCATTACTAATTTAAGTTTCAGTATTGTTATTCTTGTTCAGTCACAAGCTCAGGTTGAGAGGGACGAATATAGTACCTGTAGTAACCCACGACATTACTCATAAGGAAAAGTGACTCCAACGCAATGGCAGATGGAGACCATACAACAACGTTATGAATAATCCATAACCCAACCCCGAAAAACGTAATTTCACGCAGGCGTTTATCTGTTTTAGAAAAAGCTCCGACCGTCAGCACAAAGGTTGCACCAAAGCTTAACAGACTAGCTAGCCCTGCGTACGTCCAAACTGTTCCCGCAACAGCTGCCATACAAAAAAAGTACATCCAGCGCCGGTCTGTCGTATACCCGCTGACTCCATAACGAAACGCGGAAAGCCCCATAAGTACGGTTGCTGTCCATTGTTCGAGCAACAAAAAGTGTACTGCCATAAAAAAACATGCTGCTGCAATTGAGTGTAGAATATATTTTCTATTCTTGAACTGAAAAGAAAGAATATCAAATATAAGAGCTACACCGACAAGCAACTGTGAAATGAAAAAGACTGACATAAAAATATGACCACTTCTCTATTAGTTTTTTATAGAACACTTTATGCGATTCAAAATTTTATACAGATATTGAATACTGAAAAAAAGCATGTTCTACAGCAAAAGACACATTGCTCTCAATATTATCGCATAAGATATATGAAACCCGTTTCATTTACCCACAACATTCAAACTAAATACATACAGAATAAAAACAAAACAGGACATAAAAAAAGCTGACATCATTCCACAGTGATAGCTAAAAAATGAAGAACCCAACCATCTACATTTCCGTTTAAGTACCACCGGTGATAACAGTGACATACGAGTGTTACACTCGAAAATTGTCTTTCTGCTTGCATCCCTACAGACCAGCGCACTTATTGCATCGCCATTGTGAAATAATGTCAGCACCTGATTACTAGAATGAAGATATCGACAAGACAAGTAAAAAAATCTTTATTTCGTGGCAAATATAGGTTTTTCGTCATTATTTCATGGAAAAAGCCTGTCGTTCTCACACCCCTTCGGTCTGATATATCAGACAGTTACAGCAACAAACACCTTAGCTGACAACCAACCCGCGTAAAATGTTAATATTTTTTTTATCTTCAGCTAAATCCTCTCCTTTCGGGGTTTCCAAAACCATAGGCAAGTCAATAAACCTTGGATCATTAACTAACTGCGCAAACGTTTTTTCCCCAAGAAGCCCCGCTCCAATATGATCGTGCCGGTCAAGATGGCTACCCAATGCTCCCTTGGAATCATTCACGTGCATAAATTTGAGGTTATTCATTCCTACAACTCGTTCGAATTCATCAAAGGTCGCCTCATAGCCTTCCTCAGTCGCTAGATCATACCCCGCAGCATACGCATGGCAGGTATCAATGCACACACCAATCCTGTCTGCATTGTGTGAATGGTGGATAATAGCTGCCAGTTCTGAAAAGGAACGCCCAAGAGTTGTACCCTGCCCCGCTGTATTTTCCAGAAGAACCATCACACGTTCTGTACGGGATTCTTTTAACGCAGCATCAAGATTCTGCGCCACGCGCTCCAAAGCTTCTTCTGTCCCGCTCCCTAAGTGTGCTCCCGGGTGCATCACAAGATACGGAATAGCAAGTTGCTCAGCCCGTTCTAACTCATCAGCAAGAGCAGCAACAGATTTTTCCACCCCATCTTTTTTAGGCGAACCGATGTTAATTAAATATGAATCATGCACCGCTACAGGGTAGTTTCCCCACTCGCCACATGCAGCAATGAAAGCATCAATTTGCTTTTGCTCCAACGGCTTAGACTTCCACTGTCGCTGGTTTTTAGAAAAAATTTGCAGTGCTGTTCCATCCACATCAATAATACGTTCAACAGATTTTTCCAGTCCACCTGTTATGGACATATGAGCGCCAAAATACGGCATTGTTCCCTCTCTGCTCCGTGTAAAAGACTATAGTAAAAATACCATATCAAAAGAATGGATATCCTGCACTAATCATATGCTTTAGTAAGGCAGGTCAGCATCCATTTATTGTTCACAGCTTCCATTGTCCACTACGAAAACATGCGCTATAACGCCTTATTCATCGCATATGGGAGTTTATGATGCCGTCATCAATGAAATACAAGTTTAATCTTTCCGATACCGTTGGCACTGTAGGATATGTTTCCTGCGAGCCACCCGCAGACCTCACATTTGAAGAAGCACTAGCATATCTCGAAGAGCACCCGCTTGATGATTTCATGCATAAGCACCTGCTTACCCGCGTGCAAGATTTCGATCAAAAGAAATTCAAGGCTCTTCTCAAAACAGCTGTGCAAGACTACACTATTATCAAGCCAGTCCTTGCTGCTCTGCTGTACGAAACATGCCTGCTTTACGGAAAATTTTCTAAGATGCTGCCGCTGTTTCCTAATGATGCGTCAGAGCAACTGCAACACCATACTCCTCTTATCTATATCCGGTGGGTTAAACAGAAAGATAAAAACGACCACCTCGCATGGATCAATACGTTCAAAAAGAATATTCACGACCACCGCATGCTTCCGTTGCCGGAGCTTATTGAAGACTTTGATCTCCCAATGCTCTATGAGCCGCATACCGAATCATTTGTTTCCATCGAGACGATTCGCGAAAAGTTACTGCAAACGCCTTACAGTAACCCTTGGTCACGTCCACCTGCACAGGAAACAACCGATCTTGCATTAAGCAGACTAGATAAGACAGCTCTGTTTGCTGATGTAGAAATGCGTCATATTGCGTCGTTATCGCCCATTGCACTTCTGCGTCGCTGGAACATAGACCTTTCGGTTACAAACGGATCATTGGACTACACCTTACAAGGATTAGCAACATCCTACGGACGCGGGTTAGCGTTAGCAGACGCTAGAGCAGGATTAACAATGGAGATAGTTGAACGCGCCTCCTCATTTGTTTCGTTTAATAGCGAAGGAGTGCTTAACACTCTTAAAGAACATCCACTCGAGCATGCCACCTATTCTGAGCTGACAGAAAAAAATATTTCTGCCTTTGACCCAAACCTTCTCTCGCTCGAAGTTCCGTATGAAGATGAAAAACTGTACTGGATGGAAGGACACACCCCAAAACAGAACGAAGAAGGGTACGAGCCTATTCTCGTACCAGTTCAAATGGTGTACATGTTCTGCAACCTAGATGAGGTCTCTTTATTCTCATCTCCGGGTTCAACAGGTCTTGCCTCCGGTAATATTCTTGAAGAAGCAAAGGTCGCTGCCCTTATGGAGATTATTGAACGCGACGCCGAGGCAACCAAACCATTCAGCAAAGAAGAATGCTTTACCCTTACAACAGAAGACCCGAAACTTAGCATGTTGCTGAATGACTATGCCGCACGCGGTGTACATGTCATGTTCCAAGACATTACAGCAGAGTTCGGAATCCCATGTTATTCAGCATTTGTTATGGGCAGACGCGGAGAAGTGTACCGTGGCACAGGTGCAGGGCTGGATGGCAGAAAAGCCATTGTATCCGCGCTGACAGAAACCCCGTACCCATATCCGCAAAGTCCACCTTCAGCACCGGCACTCCGTGGCATCGCCACACGTAAGCAGAAAGATCTACCGGATGTGTCTATGGAAGACCCTATCCGAAATGTTCAATTGCTAGAAAAATTGCTTATCGCAAACAACAGACGCCCAGTATATGTTGAACTGGCACGCAAGGATCTTCAGTTCCCTGTAGTTAAAGCGCTTATCCCGCATATGGAACTCACAGCAGATTTTGATTCCTTTACCCGTGTAAGTCACAGGTTATTTACAAACTATCTACGTATGGAAGACTAACACAGTTCCTCACCGCAACGGGAAAATGTATTTTTCGAGGAAACATCTGCACCACCTCAAAAATCAACTCATGGTAAATTCTCTGTGTGCACTACATACATAGTAAAGTAGTTTACGGAGCGATTGTATATTTCAACAATCGCTCCGTTTCTTTTTTTCACACTACTATCGTACAATTTTGTTTGTAAAACACAGTTTTTCTAAATTGATCTCTATTCAAAGTCGCGCTATCGTGTATCTATGCGCACGTATTATGTATACATAGCTCGCACTACCGCAGCACTATTTTTCATTCTTGCAGTATGTGCGTTGCTCACTCCTACGACAGTATCGGCGAAAGGCAGATTACGTGTCATTTACGATCTTCCAGAGCCGGAAGACATCAATGCTGCGCGCATAATATATCAGTCTGAGGTCGCGGAAGAAATTGCACAGATAGTTGAAGAATGGAGCTTGTTGAAAAAAGACGTAACGCTACGCTTCGGGACTGTCCTCGGTCCACACTTTGCGGTACTGGACAATGGAAAGCTTGAAATTCATATTCCATACGACTTTTTTAGCAATACACAAAAATTATTTGCTGCAAAGAAGTATGCTGAAACCAAAGATGCTACAACAGCAGCGCTAAACTCATTGCACCACACAATATATCACGAATTGGGACATGCTATCATCCACAGCCAGCCAACAGGTATTCCTGCACAGCTGGAAGAACATGCTGTGGACACTCTCTCAGCTATACTGCTCATTAGCATCTATGAAGATGGGGCAGAAATAGCTTCCAGTGCCGCCAAAGCATTTCAACTCCTCGCGACGGAGACAGAATCTCCTCTCCATACAAAAAACGACATACAACGCTTTCAAGAAATCAACTGCCTAGTCTACGGCAGTAACCCCAGAAAATACGCAGCGCTTTTAGAAGACCTGCCTACTATGACCGAGTCAATCTGCCCTACCCGCTTTCAAAAAACGCACAAGCAATGGGAACAAATTTTTAAAATTGCACTTCCTGACTAGCTGCTAGCAGCGGATATTACATAGATGACACATCACGTTCACTAACATAGTGTCGCAAGCTGATTTTGCAATTCATTACTAGTGGTACCAGCAACAAAAAAAGCTGAAACTACAGTACGCAGTTTCAGCTTTCCGCCTTGTCAGGCAGCAATAGTTTCCACACACTTACACACGAATCGAAATCCGCGGTGCTGCCGAAGCTTTTGCAACACTTCTATGTTTAGGAATAGAAGCAACTCTTACAGGTCGTTCAACTTGAGTTTGCACTGATTCTTTACGTTCCTGTGCCCGCTCAGCTCTGTTTTCTTTTGCAACTACAGCGTCATTACCGCGCTGAACTTCCTTGTTCTGCTCAAGCGTAAAGTAGACCCCAGCTCTAGCGCCAATACGAGCACGCCTTGAATATGAAAAATCCAGCGGTCCCAAATAAAGGGCATTATTTTCAGGCTGATTATTTGTTTCATAATCAATCTGTGCCTGAAGCAACGATGTCACAGTATTCATTTTATTATCGAGCGCTTCATGCACCGCCTTGGCAGATTGAATATTCGCACGAATATATTGCGAATGATCTGTTTGCTGATTCACAAACAAATTCGACATGGATACAGGCTGTTGAGATTTCTCACGCATCGCTTTAGCAGTTTTTTGCAACTGCATCTGCTCAACAGTTTTGACAGGTAACTGAATCTTCATCGACATACATACCACCTTTCGCAAACGTTAAAAACATGCACTTGAAACAACCATTACACACGAATCGAAATTCGCGGTGCTGCTGGAGCGTCTGCAACGATCTTTTTACCTGTCGAAACTGATGCTGTCTTTACAGGAGTAGAAATAGCGGCAAGTGCAGCCTTAATTTCTGCTGTAACTTTAGCATCGTGTTTATCTTTTTCCGCACTGGCATCGTTATTTTTATTAACCATCTTGTCACGTTGATTTCGATATATTCCAGCGATTCTATTCCTAATCATAGCAGCGCTGGCACGACCATCAGGAGCATTTGTATCTACGGTAAGAATTGACGTACCCAAAAGATTAGAAAAAGCTTCTCTTTTGCTTATGCAAAATTCTTCCATAGCCCTGAGCGACCTCAGTTTCGCTTCATACGACTTGGAGTGTTCTGGCTGCTGATTTACAAAAAGATTATTCATCGATGCTGGCGTTCGAGATTGCTCCCGTATCGCTTTAGCTGCTTTTTGCAGATGCATCGACTCCATCGCTTTGCCTGTTACTGTACTCACTACGGACATAACTATTCCCTCAATAAAGATAGAACCCGAAAGATAGTGGACACTCTATCATTATATCGTCAGTACTCTTACAGACTTTAGCGCATATACGATATTTTTACATAAAAATACCAAGTGATTCTATACCAAAAAAGAAGTAAATCCTATAAAACCTCACAGCAGCGTAACTTTCACCGACAAGGTGATATTACTTACCCACTCCTTTTTTCGGACAAAATTCCTCCATTTCACAAACATCACACTGCGGGCTTCGCGCTATACAGACATCACGTCCGAATGAAACCAGCATGTGATTGACGAACCCCCATTCTTCTCGTGGAAAGAGCGGCAGCAAATCTTTTTCAACCACCGAAGGGTTTGTAGATTTTGTTAAGCCCAGCCTGAACACTATCCGCTTAACATGAGTATCAATAGCGATACCCTCATTGATGCCGTATCCATTCCATAAAACGACATTTGCTGTTTTACGGGCTGCACCCGCAAGTGTAGTCACGTCTTTAGAAGTCTTCGGAATTTCGCCTCCGTAGACCTCCACTACCCGCCTCGCTGCTGCTACAATGTTCTTTGCTTTATTACGATAGAACCCAGTAGAACGAACAACTTGCTCCACGTCCTGAACATCAGCCTCTGCCAATTCATACGGCGATGGCCAACGCTCAAACAACACAGGAGTCACCATATTTACACGCTCATCAGTGCACTGTGCTGACAGAACTGTAGCAACAAAAAGCTCCCATACGTTTTTAAAATTCAAATGGGTCGTTTTTGTCGGATATCGTTTATGCAAGCGCGCCAGCATTTCAAGCGCGCGTTCTTTTTTCTGCATGGTATCTCCATATAAGCCTATAATTCATACAACCAGACTCTTGATATACCCTTTAATCACTTCAGATAGGTTGCTTGAAAGATACTGTAGACAGGCTTTGCCGAAATTGATTCATATCTACAAAGCTCGCCAGCTAAGCCTTGTTGCATGCCATTACACAGAATCGGGACAAGCGTCCTGAAGGATGTCTTTTCAATAGTCTGTAATTGCGACATATTGTAACGTTCCTATCGCAGGCAGTTTTGCAACAGAAAGCTGCTTTGGCAAGCGATGAAATCACCCTTGGTAAAGACTGTTCTTGCTACTTTTTTTACTATTGACCGGTGAACAATTGCTCTCACCCATAACTTTTTGTACTGTCGCGCCACTGCAACAGCACTTCAACACAATGGAGATGCCATGTCTTTTCTTGTATATATGACGGTTCCGACACAAGAAGAAGCACGATCAATTGGCAAAGAGCTTGTTTCAAGCCGCCTTGCCGCATGTATCAATATTTTTCCCGCTGTAGAATCCATATATCGATGGGAAAATGAAGTGCAGTCATCTCATGAGGTTGTTTTGATTGCAAAAACATCGGAAGAAAAAGTTACCGCGCTCACTCAACGGGCACGAGAACTGCATAGCTACGATGTTCCATGCATACTGTCTTTAGCAATCACGGGTGGAAGCCCTGAATTTTTATCCTGGATTGAAAACGAAACCCGCTAGGAGCACCATTTCAATGGCAATTTATGTATTCGGCTCTATCGCTTATGACCGCATTATGAACTTCGACGGAAAATTTGCTGACCACATTCTCCCTGACAAAATCCACATGCTGAACGTATGTTTCTTTATTGAGCGTCTGGAAGAAAAACTTGGCGGTACAGCTGGAAACATTGCTCATTCACTGGCACTGCTTGGCGAAAAACCGACCGTTCTTTCCACCGTAGGAAAAGACTTTGACCGTTACAAAAAAGTGATGGAAGAGCAAAACCTTCCACTCGACGGCATCCGCGTTGTAGACGATCTCTTTACCGCCAGTGCACATATTACCACTGACCAAAGCGACAACCAGATTACCGGATTCCATCCGGGTGCTATGATTCACCCATGCAACTACGAGTTCCCGACTCTTTCTAAAGAGAATGACATTGCGATCATTTCTCCGGGTAACAAAGATGATATGATGAATCTGCCTAAGTACTTCCGCGAAAATGGTATCCGCTACATTTTCGATCCGGGTCAGCAGATTACAATTTTCTCTGGCGAAGAAATGCTTGAATGCATTGAAGGTGCACACATGCTGGTATCAAACGATTACGAGCTTGAACTTATTAAGAGTGCTACCGGATTATCCAAAGAGCAGCTTCTTGAAAAATGCGACTACATCATCACAACACTCGCAGAGAACGGCTCCCGCATCGACAATGGCAGCCCTATAGAAGTTGGGATTGCTAAACCTACCGACGTGGTTGACCCTACAGGATGCGGCGATGCATTCCGTGCAGGTCTCCTTAAAGGCATTGTCGATGGCAAATCTGTTGAAGAATCTGCAAAACTCGGTGCTGTGTGCGCGAGCTACTGCGTAGAAAAATACGGAACCCGTGAACACTCCTTTACGCAGGATGAATTTGAAGCACGCTTCGCTGAAGCGTTCAGTGCGTAACGCTTTTAATTAGTTCGGCGAGTACGAACTTGTTCCCTTCGGGGAGCCTTCGGTGAACAGGTGGGCGCTGCCGTCACCACCATCGCGAGTATAGGCTTTACCCTTCGGGGAGCCTTCGGCGAACAGGCGGGCGCTGCCCCCTGTACCCCCGCAAGGGGACACTGTCCCCTTAACCCCTTTTATTAAGAGGCGTAGGGGTAAATATTAATTATATCCCATGTTGAAAACTCACGAAACAGCAGTGTTTTCAGCAAGTTCAAAATAAATATCTCAATAACAAAACGAGCTGTTCTCTTTGGAGAACAGCTCGTTTTGTTATTCTTTTTTCAAACGTTTTTAAGCCGTGCATGGAAATACAGGATAAAATGTTCTCGCCTAATGGGGGATGCAAGGGGCTTCAAGTCCCTTGCCCGTCGGAGACCAAAAAACTCCAAAATAGTAAAGGGTGGATTTTCAAGTTCCACCCTTTGATAACCATCAAACACAACCTAGAGTGTTTTTGCTAATTCTCTTCCGGTTCGTATCCTGCTTCTTTGAGCATTTCCTCAACCATCGCAGGGTCAACGCATTCTGTCGGGCCATACGTAACTTCACCGGTTGCGTAGTTCACGCTTACCACTTCAACACCGTCAGCTGTTTTTACAACATCAGTTATCGTTGCAGCACAGTCAGGACTTTTCATTCCAGACACTTTTACTGTTGCCATAATTGTATCCTCCAACTTGCAGGGTAGTAAACAAATACAAGGTAACAGAATGCTTATTTCCACCACACAACCACTGGGTCATGGAAACAACGCATAATGCGGTAAAATTCTATACGGTTTCAGTATATCCGCTATATCCTACCCTGCCAATAGGAAATACAGATGGCTTCACTTGCACCCGCTACTGTTATACCGTATTGATACTCACCGCACTCACGCGGCAACGATACAATTTACGGAGAATTTTCATGAACGATATGCTGGCACTTGATTTTTCCAATACCGGATATATCTACATGTTTATTGTTTGGTCTATCGCAGGAATCATAGGTGCGACTTTTGCTGTTAAAAAAGGTCGTAATCCCTTCTTCTGGGGAATTTTATGCCTCATCGTTCCAATGGCACTTTTTGCCATCGGTGGAATGCGTGCGCCGGGTGAACCTGTGCCCGAACGATTCCGCACTGATAAAGACGACAGTATCTCTCCTGAATAATACACTGTCCGCCTGCGCCTCAGGCGATAACGAGATATTTTTATGATTGAACGCAAATTTCACATCATGACGTTTGGCTGCCAGATGAACGTCAGTGATTCTGACTGGCTGAAACGTACACTTGCTTCCAGAGGCTTTACTGAATGTGAAAAGCCGGAAGATGCTTCTATTTTCATTGTAAATACTTGCTCAGTTCGCGAAAAACCGGAGCAGAAAGTATACAGTCTTCTCGGACGTATTAACGTCATGACCAAAGGGCGTGAGGACATCATTGTTGCTGTTGGCGGCTGTGTTGCCCAGCAGGTTGGTCGCGGGTTCTTCAAACGCTTCAAGCAAGTCCGCCTTGTCTTTGGTACAGATGGACTCTCCTCTGCGCCACAAGCGCTTGATCGCCTTGTTGATGATCCTTCTCTGCGTATGAGCTTGCTTGATTTCTCTGAAGAGTACCCAGATCGCGACGGTAACTGGGATGATGCAGAGGCTCCAGTATCCAGCTTTGTTAATATCATGACTGGCTGTGACAACTTTTGCGCATACTGCATTGTTCCGTACACACGCGGACGCCAGAAGTCTCGTCCGACACAGGCTATTATCGACGAATGCAAAGATTTGCTTTCACGCGGGACTTGTGAAATCACGCTGCTTGGACAGAATGTTAACTCCTTCGGACAAGACAGCCACGGCGATGGTACATCTTTCACTGAGCTTCTTTACAAAATTGCCGAGCTGGACGGCTTAAAACGCCTGCGTTTCGTCACATCCCACCCGAAAGATATTGCGGATGAGGTTATTGAAGCATTCGGCAAGCTGGACGTACTCTGCCCGCGTCTGCATCTTCCTGTACAATCAGGCTCTGATGCTATTTTGAAAAAAATGGGACGCAAATACGATATTCCAGCATACACAAGAATCGTTGAAAAACTTAAAGCGGTTCGCCCGGATATTCAGCTGACGACTGATATGATTATCGGCTTCCCCGGTGAAACCGAAGAAGATTTCCTTGAGACAATGCGTATTGCAAAATTTGCTGACTACGCACAGAGCTTCTCTTTCAACTACTCCGACCGTCCGGGTACTCGAGCAGAAATGCTGCCCGACAAAATCGAAAAGAAAGTAATGCAGGATCGCCTTACACGCTATCAAGCATGGCAGACTGATAATACTGAACGCATCCTCCAATCTATGGTAGGTAAAAAACTGGACATTCTTTTCGAAGGAGTCAGCAGACGTCCGGGAACCGAGGGCGTGTCTTGGCAAGGTCGGGACGTATATGGTCAGTTGGTGATCGTTACATTGCCGGAAGGCGAGGATGTTACAGGAAAAATTCTTCCCGTAACTGTTACCAAAGCCACAAGACACTCTCTCATTGCTGAAAAGGCAGGAGACACATGGTAAGAATGGAAGTCGCCGGACTTTCCCTTGATAAAAAGACCCGAGCTCCAATACTCATGCTAAAAGATCTGGCAGGCGAAAAAATGCTGAATATCTGGATCGGTGCAATGGAGGCAATGGCTATTTCCATCTTTTTAAATCAGGTGGAAGTTCCTAGACCTCTGACACATGATCTTATGCTTAGCAGCATGGAGGAGTTAGGCGCTCAGTTATTGGGAGTCGATATAGTCCGCGTTGAAAACGGAACCTACTTTGCAGAACTGGATGTTGACATGGGGGGCAAACGCAGCCGTATTGACTGTAGACCATCCGATGCTGTTGCACTCGCCTTACGTGCAGGCATTCCTATTCTAGTATCACAGACCGTTTTAGACAAAGCTGGAGCTGCCCCTGAAAAAGAAAAGCACGGCGACCCAGCCACTGACGGAGCAGCACAAATGATGCGTTCTGCACAAAGCAGTCAGCAATCACAACAAGACTCCAAACGAGTTGCACAGGCGGCAACGTCTGAGAAAGATGAAGATTCTCTCGCAGACCTGCTTCAACGAATGCAACCTGATACAAAATACAAAATGTAGACAAAAGCGCTCTAGGTTCTAGGGCGCTTTTTCTTATTATTTTGTTTACCTTTATGAAAAGCAGGATAATAGTGATTGCTTCATGAAGGGATGTATCCCGTTTTTTACTATCATAGTAAGCCACTTCTCAATCTTACGGATTTTCTGATGCCTCGCTCACCTGCTCACGCTACTGTCTCTGTATCCACGAAAAAGTCAGGAGAAATTATGCTCCGCTATTGGCTGTTTCTGTTAGCTGCCATCGTCAGCGAAATTGCCGGAACTACGTCACTAAAAGCTTTTGACACCATTCATTCCGGCGAAGTCGGCATGCTTGCTACCAGCGTATTTATTGCGCTGTCATATTATCTATTATCAAAAGCTGTGCTGCGCATTCCCTTAGGCGTCGCATACACTTGCTGGGAAGGTGTAGGGCTGGCACTTGTAGCTACATCAAGCTATTTACTGTTTGATGAGCCAATGCCACCTGTAAAACTGTTGGGCATAGCGTGCGTTATTTGCGGGTTATTATGGCTGCATCACGAAATGAGGCATTCAGATGGGTAGTGCACTTTTCTGGATTTTCAGTTCTATCTCTCTTGATATAGCAGCAAACTGGGCTATCAAGCGCTCCAGAGGCTTCGCGATAAAACGGTGGGGAATTCTTTCCATTGCGCTTGTTATCTGCGCCTTTTTAATGCTTAAACCAGCTCTGGCGTACTTTCATCTTTCTGTTGCGTATGCCCTATGGGGAGTTGGCGGGATAGCTGGCAGCTTTATTGTTGATCGCATTGTTTTTCATGTACATTTAAGTCCTCGTATCATCCCCCCTATCCTCTTGATGATTGTTGGAATTATTCTTATTAACATGACGACTCCACCAGTTCACTAGTGACTATTAGTCCGAATTACATACATTTTTTGTGCAAAAAGGTTCTATATCCTTTGTTTTTTGTTTATGATATTGAATTTTGGATTTTTTGATCACAGATACAAATGGATAACTATATATGAGTAAACCTGAATCACCCGTAGTTACAACAGCCAAGAATATAGCGGCGCTTTTTACTGGTAGAGCAATATCAGATGGTACAAATGTCTGGCGTGCTGCACCACAAGTGTCTGATGCTTTCATCACAAAGCTTCAGGCAAAGTGGAAGGAAGTACGCGAAACTGTGTTGCCGAAAGAGTTCCGTTCTAAAAACAAAAAACGCGAAGCACTTGGCGACATTTCTTTTGTTGTTGATGGAGTTGAGATTTTCCCTAAAATTTACACTCGTAATGATTACAAGCACAAACTGTTGCATGGTCTGTTTTTTTCAGAAGCACGCCGAAACTTCAGTACCATGTATTTTTTAATGGAAAATAATATTCCGACTACAGAGCCACTGGCACTGCTTTCAGGTGACAGACTGCATCCCGGAACAGAAACAGTCCTTTTTACAAAAAAACTCAAAGAGACTGACATCTATTTTTATACATTCCGTGATGAACTGCATAACTTTTCACAAGAAAAACGAAATGCATTTTTTATCTTGTTTGGTCAGAAGATGGCAGAATTGCACAATCTCGGAATCTACACAGAAGATACAGACAAAAATATTAGTATCCGTCCAATCGGTGACACGTACGACTTCCATTTTTATGATTTTGACAACTTCTATCCGTGGCGTTGTATGAACATGAAACGCACCATTCACGCAGTGCTGCACAGCTTATTCTGTCGCCACTACGATGCATCGTTAGAAGAATCTGAAATTTTCTTAGAGGCATATCTTACAGTCCGGCAACGCCCAGATTTAAAAGAAGAGCTGCTAAAAGAAATCAAACAGCGCATAGCATCCGGTGGATCAAAAAAATAAAATACCATGTCGGTTTTGAATAGCTTTCAAGCCATTCATCTCAAACCGACATGGTATTTTTTATACTCAGCAGCTAATTCAATCACTGCTTGAAGCAGATAACGCTACTGTTATGGCATAAACCACTTTTCGAGACGTACTTCAAAGTATTTCTGCGGATGGTCACATGCAGGGCAAACATGAGGTGCTTCAAGCCCTTCATGAACGTAACCACAGTTAATGCAACGCCATGCAACAGGCTTTGCTTTTTTGAAAATATCACCATTTTCAATTGAGTTCATCAGCGCAAGGTAGCGTTGTTCGTGGTGTTTTTCTGCAATCGCAATAGAATGCATTGCAGCAGCAACTACTGGAAATCCTTCCTGAGAAGCAATTTCTGCAAATTCAGGGTACATTTCTGTATATTCGTAATGTTCACCGGCAGCAGACTCTTTGAGGTTTGTTACAGTATCTGCAATAATCCCTGCTGGGTAGGCAGCAGTAATTTCAACTTCACCGCCTTCCAAGAATTTAAACAGGCGCTTTGCGTGTGCTTTTTCCTGCAATGAAGTCTCTTCAAAGATTTTTGCAATCTGAACATACCCTTCTTTTTTAGCAACGCCTGCAAAATAGTCATAACGGTTGCGAGCCTGAGATTCACCGGCAAATGCTGTCAAAATATTTTTTTCTGTTTTGGTGCCTTTAAGCTTGCCCATGTGCTGCTCCTATTTATTAGTAATTATTCTTAATAAGTATTCTTTACTTATACAACTTGAGTTGTAAGGGCAAGAGAATTTTATCAAAATTATAAATAGTTGCGAGCGCGTATGCCCACACATGCCTATCAAAACAAGTACAGGCAAAGCCAATATGGGGCAAATACCCAACAATCCCTGCGCATACTGCTTAAAAGGCGTACGGCACCCACAACACTTTACTCAATAATCCTGAGTTGATTTTTTCAACGATATAGCACGTAATAGTGCAGCATTGCCATGAAGCGTATTATTCCTGCCAACTCTGTGGACAAAGCCCACAGCTACCCGATATATAGATAGTTATTGAAACTGGTACAAACACAATCCTTTACAGACGTCTATCCAGACAGGATTATGCACAATAATGATTGATCTTCACGTTCACACTACGCTCAGCTCCGGCGAGCAGACACCCGCAGCGGCAATGCGCTTTGCAAAGGCTGCGGGTTACCGTGCAATTGCATTCACAGACCATGCAGATGCAACCAATATGCAACATATCTTAGAAAGCATGTTGCCGATGATACGCACCTACTCTTTATACTCCGGTATTGATTTGTACGCAGGAATTGAGCTTACCCATGTTCCTCCCCAGCTTATTCCCGATACAATTACCGAAGCGCGGAGCATGGGCGCACAACTCGTTTGTGTTCACGGACAAACCATTGCAGATATTGTTGATGAAGGAACAAACCTTGCCGCCATTGAAGGCGGTGCAGACTACCTTGCGCACCCCGGGCTTATTACAGAACAGGAAGCATTGCTTGCCGCAGAAAAAAAAGTGTATCTTGAAGTAACCGCCCGACCAGAGCATGCTTTGACAAACGGTCACCTTGTTAAGGTTGCGGAACTTACAGGCGCTCCGCTTATTTTAAATAACGGGGGGTACCGAGGGTATGACTTTATCAACAAAGATAGACGCCGCGCCATTGCTCTTGGTGCTGGCATGTCTAAAGATCAATATCAGCAAACAGAAAACAATTCCCGCATGATCGTTTCAAAAATGATGATGCTCTAACTATGTGACGGCACGTTTTATTTCAGGAGTTTTTATGAATTCTGCTCGAACTATTTTCGCCTCTGCACTTACGTTTCTGCTTTTACTCTCAACTGCTCCTGCTTTTGCAGAGCCTTCCAGTTCTGCTAATGAAAAAAGTACGCAGGCATTTTACGAAACAATCCGTTCAAACCCGCTCACCCTTCGCGGTTTTATTTCCGGCATGCCAAAGGGTGCAGATTTACGCGTGCGGTTGCAAGAATCTATCTTCCCTGAAGATTACCTACTGCTTGCTGAAAAAGAAAACTACTGCATTACATTACCAAGCTATTTTGCAGTACCACCACTCAACGGAGCTTGCCCTCCCGGAACAAAATCTGCCAAAAAGTTTTTTACAACAGAAGAAAACTACCGCAAAGCAATCAAGGAACTTTCAGCAGGTCCTAATGAATCCCGAAAGCGCATTATATCCGCAACGAGCGTTACGCCAGATCAATTCGGCTTCTTGCTTGGGTCTGTTCTCAGAAATGCGGCGTATCAAAAACTCGACTACCTTGAGTTATTAATACCATGGTTCCCTGAAGATCTCTCTAAGGCTGCGACAAAAGTTACATGGCAAGGTAGCCCTGCTGACATGTTCCCGAAGCTGTCCGAAATTTCCGGTATGCAATCAGTCGACGAAGGCAAAGAGCGTCTCACCGGATTTATGGAAGGCACACAACAGTTTCTTGGCGAAGACAAAGCAAAATCTGTTATGGTGCGTATGATCGCAGATGTAGACCGTACGCAAGACCCATCAGTTGTTTTTGCGCAGCTTATCTACGCATTCAAAACAGTAGCATCCGACCCGCGCTTTGTCGGCGTAGCCCTTTCCGGTAACGAAGATCATCCCGTTGCACTCCGCGACTACCAGCTGCATATGAATATGCTGAACACATTAGTCAGCATGGAGCGCTTTGCATCAGTCAAACCTATTATTACCGCTGGCTACTTGAAGTTTGGTATGATTCAGCCGACTAGATTCAAAGACAGAATCAGAATGGCTGTTTTAAAAGGAAAAGCGGCGCGCATCAGTCACGGCTCGGCTATTATGTATGAAAACAATCCATTTGCCCTGCTGAAACTCCTTGCCGGACGCAATATTCCTATCGAAATCGGTATCACAAGTGAGAAGAACGCTTTATCTATCTCTAAAAGAGATAATCCATTCCCTATACTTACAAAATACAATGTGCCTGTCGTTCTTGTCACAGAGAATAGCGGACTCACACGCATCGATATTACAAATGAATACGTACGTGCAGCGTATGACTACAATCTGTCCTACCCAGACCTAAAAAAACTGGTGCGGAACAGTCTTGAATACAGCCTGTTACCGGGGAAAAGTCTTTGGAAAAGCTCTTCACCGTACACAATGGGCAAAGAATGCAGCGATTCGTTAACAACTAAAAAAACCGGACTGTGCCAAAAACTGCTTAACGAAAGCCCTAAAGCACGCAAACAGTGGAATTTGGAAACAGCATTCGTCGAATTTGAACGAAACTTTTCTGATCGCTAGTAGGTAAATAAAAGCAGCGCTTTTCTTTACAGCCAGCGATCTATTGATGAAACTTTTTTAAAATAGGTTCGCTGTCTACAATTAAGCGTTGCTTAATAAACAGTTACCGACACTCTAAACTTTATATAGAAAAGCTTTCGAAACAGCCTGAATTATAAGATCGCACGATTTTGTGCGATCTTTTTTTATGATTTTTACTCAGATAATTTTTTCTATACATTTCGTGCATCTTCGTTGACGGCAAGCCATTTCAAGTTGTAAAGGAAAATAAATCTAATACAAAGACAACGCTTAACTGTTTCCGTTTTTTAAAGATTTTTCTTTGAACTCCGATAGCTGTAGTAAGACAACTTACAACATGCATACGAGGCAGTTAATGCTCGATTACTCTAAATTCAAAGAAGTCAGCGAACTTTTTTTGAAAGGAAAAAACCGCGAAGCGACACTCCTGCTAAAAGAACTTCAATCGAAGTATGTTTCGCTTTGCGATGAAGTTTCATCGCTCAAACTTCAGGTGAAAGAATATGATGACATTCTTCATTTTTCAGAAAACCTGATATTTGACGGAAATTACTATTGGCTAAAAAACGGCAACGTTCGCCACGGTCCTTATTGTGCTGAATGCTGTAAAGATGAAGGAAAACTTATTCGGCTGCCACATGGCAACAGCAAGAAAATATGCTGGCGCTGTGGCACGCAATATAATGTTTTAGCTGCGCCACAAAAACGACCTGAAGAAAAGAAAATGGGTAAAGTGATTCCATTGCACGCCGCATCAATTTCTTCAGATAAAGCCTGTGGTGATCGCACAACAAGTCAGGCGATGCACGACTAATCTTTCAGCATTATCACCTGTAGTACACGGCCCTGCAACATACTTTGTTACTGTACATTTAGAGGCGCTATATGAGCACACCCAAAAAACCTGAACACGCACTCATCATTAACGGAAACAGTGCAGAAGCAGCATTAGACAGGAAAATGCTGTTCCGTATTGGAGTTCGTAGTGCACTTATCGTAGATTCCGTCTCGGGAACGTTCAAATCGCTATCCAAGGCACAGTCCGGTGAAATTCAATCATTTGACTTGATAATCTGCGGTGCTCAAATGAAAGATGGCGATGCTCAATATTTAATTGATAAACTCAAGAGTATCAGAGCACAAATTTCTATTCCGGTACTCACAGTCTCTACATCGCCCACAAAAGACTTTGTGATGCGTACATTGACACTTGGATATTCCTCTTTTTTGGCTCGCCCGTACACTATGGACGGATTAGTACAGCAGGTTATCCATGCAGTCCGTAACACATATGGGGTTGCCATTCCCTCTGCTTCGCAAACGCAAGCACAAGGTAACGCGAACACATCCAGCGCAGTGCTGGAGCCGGAACCGGACACAGCTGAAACGCTTTGTGATCGTGGCAAAAAGCTACTTAAGAACCACCATTGGGACAGTGCCATTGAGACGTTCACGCAAGCTATTTCCATGAACCCGAATCACGGTGCAGCCTATGTAGGACGCGCTAAAGCGTGGAAAGGGAAACGGGATAAAGAGCAATACGAGCAGGAGCTGAATGCTGCTGGTGACATAATGATGGCACAGCACGACTACAAAGGAGCAGCAGACGCCCTCGCCCCGCTCTATGGTTCTCACGACAAAGACAACCCACTGTACACAACTGCAAAAAGCTTATTGCAGGAAGGCGATTTCGCTAACGCAGCATCAGCCTACATACATGGGGAAAAGTTAAGCCCCGGCATACACTTGCATCAACAAATTTCTCGAGCCTGCCTATTTACAAGGGCTCCGCAAAAAGCGGCAAAAGGGATATGCAAGAAAATGTATGAACAGGGACACGAAGAAAAAGCAAAGCTGCTTTATAAAAGAATAGTGGGTGCGCCAGCCCGGCGGCAATGCCCGAAGCAACAGAAGGTAAACTGGCTAGATAACTACCCAGCTTTATCTGAAATTGTTTCTGTAGCCAAATACAGCTATCGGACCTATCAGGCAGTTCAGCATCCCTAAGGATGAGAGACTGTCAGGTCAAAAAGTGGTAAATGCTTAGTAAATGCACACAATAAAAAGTAACTGCCCCGAAAGAAATTCTTTCGGGGCAGTTTTTATGTTCAGAACAATAAATCTGGTAACACATGGTTACCCTTGTTCTAATTCGCGCAAATAACGGAAAAGTAACTTTGAAGACTTAGGCGGCTTCTGCTTTTCAATTTCTTTTTTTGCATTTCGTACAAGCTGTCTCAATTTTTGAATATCAACATGCTGGTAAGTTTCCATAACAAAAGTTAATGCTTCTTTATCACCTTGGAGCAGGCGCTCACGCAACCGTTCCAAATGATGAAAATCAGCACTTTGCGCTGCCTTACCTTCCTGCACTTCTTCAATACGTGCTTTAATCGGCTCTATATCTACGTCACGCAATACCTTTCCGATATATTGCATTTTCCGACGTTTAGCTTCGTGTTTCGTTATTGTGTGCAGTTCTTCATATTCCTGCAATAATTCAGGCGGAAGGTTAAAAGAACGGATAGCACTGATAGGAAACGATGCCAGCTCTTCTCCAATTTTCTGAATAGCTGTGCTGCGGCGCTTCTTCTCAGATCGGCTCAGATATTCTTCACCCTCTTCAACTGCTTCCAATTCCTGCTCATGTTCTGTAACCATCATAGACCTCCAAGAGGTCGCTTCTACCGCAGGGAGTTCCATTCGTAAAGTCTCTGCACAAGCAAAAGCCGCGCTACCTTTTCTATCTTCACTTACCGAAAGTTCCACAAGGCACTTGGCAGCTCCACATAAAACTCAATGTCATGCCGTGGCAGTTCTATCAACAGCATCAACGTGTCTGAAGGTTCCAGCCTGAATACGTTATCGAATAAACGGGAAATAATCTCTTCACGCGTCACCGCCGATTCACTTGCAACCTTATCCGCTGCTGAACGCACAACAGTCGTCGCTTCGTGATGCAAAAGAATCCGCTCAGGATCAACAGGTACGGCTATTTCCCCAAACCGCTCTGTTTGCAGTTTTTTTGCTAAATAGTATTGTCTCATTGATAATTGCATACTATCTCCGCGCTTGAACAGCCCATCAATACATATTATACTAGATTACGATACAATGTACTTACTGGCTGCTTTTTTCAGTTTACAAAACGGTCGTTGAGCTTAAACGACCACATTGATTGAGGCATCTGTGCAAACATTTCAATTTTCTTTTCGGGAAGAGATATAGCAACAACAAGAGGACCTGCCGGTTCAATATAGTATATATTATTATACAGATGCTTTTGCAGGCTATGGCGATGCAAACCTAATTTTTCTGCTAATGTTTTAGCACTCTTAAACAATGCATCTTTTCCGTCTTTGTTGAGTTTTATATCCTCAGAATCAATGTGTATTGCACCAGTTGCGTTATATTCGCTTTTTATTTTTTCAATAATTACTGACTTGGCATTAGCTTGTTTCATGTGCTGCTCCTTTCTCTACAATAACAGGAAGTTCATATCACTATCATGCAACACAAAGAATGCTGTATATACAGTAGTCAGGTATACAAGGTTCTTTGTTCTATGTAACTCACTTAGTCTTTAATTATTGCTTATGCATCACATATCTTATCTTGCAATGCTGCCTGCTCATTTTTTGAGCCTGTTAAATTACTCGTAAGCATGACATAGGTACTACAACAGTGCGAACCCCATTATACACAACTATCATTCGATACATTAAAGTTGCACCGTTTCCGCACGCAACAGCGTTAACATTGTTGTTTGTAGCTACAACACTTTATCTTGAAGCCCATTTCCTTCTTAATGACGGTATTTCGTTCTATACAACCGCTCTGTTCATTCTTTCTGCACTGTTAGGCTGGGGTGTTATTTTATGTCAGGCAGACGCCTTCTCACGCTTCCGTGAGTTTAAAAGAATCAAAGCTATCTTTTCGCGTAGAGGATTCAGCCCGCGTATACTCAGGCATGTATCCACCTCCCGCTGTCAGCGGGATGCCGCGCTACTTGCTGCCAAAGAAACAGGCTGCAAACACCTTGCAGCAAAATATTTTAAAGAAATGGGCTACCGCTGGTATCACATCATCCCAGATGCTATTACGCAAAATCCCATGAACTTTTTTGATCCAACTTTTCTGCGTACAACATTTCTGCCTCGCAAAGACACATTGCAACAATAAAACCGTTTTAATCGTGAACAAAGTATGCAACCATGCAGACTACCACGAATACGGCGGTTGCAGTGCCCATCATAGCTGCACTGCTGTTGTGCAATACGGAGGCACTATGACCAAGACTATCGACCTGACTCTTTCTGTTACTGAATCACCACAAGCGCTTGCCAATCACGCTGCAAAACTATTCGTAGAACGCTGTCATGATGCAATAGAAAAGCGCGGAGAGTACAATGTTGCACTCTCCGGTGGACATACTCCTAAACTTTTTTTCAAAGCTCTTGCCTCAGCAAAGATAGGCGGAAGTATTCCATGGGAAAAAGTAAACTTTTATTGGGTGGACGAGCGCTGTGTAGAGCCGGACAGCGAACAGTCCAACTATCGATTAGCAAAAGAGGAATTGCTGCATAAAGTTTCAGCTACTCATTTTTACAGAATGAAGGGTGAAATCAATTCTGAAAAAGCAGCAGATGAATACGAAAGCCTGCTCCGCAGACATTTCCAGTTGGGCGAAGGACAGATTCCAAGATTCGATTTCATTTTGCTGGGAATGGGTCCAGACGGACACACTGCCTCTTTATTCCCAGATTATGATGGTATCGAGATTACCAATCGCTTGGTTACAGATCAGTACATCCGCAAAATGGAAAGCTGGCGTATTACGCTGACATTGCCAGTATTGAATAATGCCCGTGCATGCGTGTTCCTTATTCAAGGAAAAGAAAAGCATAGCGTCTTAGCCAGAGCTTTAGACTTGCTTAGTGAGCGCACCTTACCTGCCCAACGAGTTCAGCCAACTGACGGCAAGCTATACTGGATTGTCGATCAAGACGCATACGAAGGCTAACAGATCATAAAAAGCCCCCTTGCTCATTAGAACAAGGGGGTTGCTTATGCCATACATCTACGCGTTGTACTCATAATTCAAAAAACAGCTCTGAAGCTCTGGTCGTAATTAGCCTTCGGTGATGTCATCTATCAACGCATTTCCGTTTGTAAGCTCTACCACAGCTGCTGAAAAAGCCTCTGCGTGCTCTTTAGGCATTTCCACTCGAAACGCCGCATCTGCACCAAAAATTTCTTCCAGTACTTTTATCTCATACTCTGGCAGCATGCGCTTGAACAACGTTACCGCGCTGTAATCAATAATAACTTCAAGCCGAACCGGCGTAATTTTTTCACGAGTCGGCAAGGTTTCAAGCCCAAGCTTCACCATACCGGAATACGCACGAACCAAACCGCCAGTACCTAATTTTGTCCCGCCAAAATAACGGGTTACCACAGCTGATATTTCCCCAATATCAGAGTGTAGCAACATATTCAGCATTGGCTTGCCTGCCGTTCCATGCGGCTCGCCATCATCACTCATACCGACCATCGCCGTTGAGCCGGGAGGACCTGCCTGATATGCCCAGCAATTATGGGTGGCATCTGGAAATTCAGCTTTCATAGCAGCAATAAACGCCTTTGCTTCTTCAACAGAAGGCGTATGTGCCAGCGTTACAATAAACTGACTCTTCTTTATTATATCTTCAACACGATACTGTGTTGTATCTGGAATAAGGTACCGTTCTGACATGAAATGCAAATACTCCTCAGTAACGTTCCTTGCAATTCTTTTTCGACAATAAAAAAGAGAACCCCTTAGAGGAGTTCTCTTTATCAATACTATTGTACGTTACCTGCTACAACGCTTTGGATGTTGCCATCAGGTAAATTTCATGAGGATCAAGAATAAGAATTACGGAACCGTCACCCATGATTGTTGCACCGGAGATACCTTTAAGATCTCCAAGGTATTCGCCGAGCGGCTTAATTACAATCTCCTGACGTTCGTGCAGCTTATCAACAACCAGACCCAACCTTCTGTCATTGTCATGAATGACAACAACTGAAAGAACATCTGACTCTTCAGAGCGAGGAAGATCAAGCAGGTCAGACATGTATACAAGCCCAAGAACTTCACCGCGCAGAGTAACAGCTTTACGACCATTAACATCTGTGAGGCGTTCAGCTTCAATCTTGGTGGTTTCGGAAACCGCATCAAGCGGAATGGCAAACTCTTCACCAGCGACGTTGACCATCAGGGCGTCGATAATTGCCAGTGTGAGCGGCAAGGTCAATGTAAAGCGAGTGCCTTTTCCAAGTTCGGAATGGATAGCAACGCTACCTTTGAGGTTCTTAATGTTAGTACGAACAACGTCCATACCAACACCGCGACCTGAGATATCAGTGATGGTTTCTGCTGAAGAGAAACCTGGAGCAAAGATAAGCTCCATTGCTTCGCGGTCATCGAGCACCTTCGCTTCATCGTAGCCTATGATGCCTTTGCGCACTGCAACTTCACGCATTTTTTCAGGATCAATACCTTTACCATCATCTTCAATTTCAATGGCAACAGAGTTACCTCTGTAGTAAGCACGAAGGTGAACAGTGCCTTTACCTTGCTTTCCAGCTTTAAGGCGGTCTTCTTCGGACTCTACACCATGATCCATTGCATTTCGGATAAGGTGAACAAGCGGATCACCGATAACCTCAACAACACTTTTATCGAGTTCAGTCTCTTCACCTTCCATAACAAGCTCAACTTGCTTACCGCTTTTGCGGGAAAGGTCACGTACCAAACGCGGGAATCGGGAAAATACAGAAGAAACCGGAACCATGCGAACCTTCATGATGGTATCCTGAAGATCATCAGAAATGCGAGCCATCGCATAGGTAGTTTCAGTCAGTGACTGTGCAACTTCCTGAATATCTACATTTCCGTCTTCAAGGTTACGCGCAAGCATTGTGTAACGGTTTCGGTTAATAATAAGTTCGCCAATAAGGTTCATTAAATGGTCGAGCTTTTCATGATCTACACGAATTGTGCTGGAAGATTTTGGCTTTTGCTGCTTTGCTGGAGCCTTGTCCTTTGCTTTGGCAGAAGGAGCAGGCGGTGCAGCTGGAGCTGAAGCAGGCTGCGCTTTAGGTTCAGGCTTTGACTCTACCTTAGGCTCAGCTTTTGGCGCTGGTGCTGGCTCAACTTTCGGAGCAGGCTTTTCAACTGGTGCTGGTGGCTCAACTGCTGGTGCAGGAGCAACAGGAGTATCTTTTTCCGGCTCAGGCTCTTCACTCAATGCATTTGCAACAAAAGATACCGGTGAATCTGCACTACCAGATTCCGGCAGTTCTAAATCAATATTCAGCTCTCCTTCTGGTGCTGGGGCAGCCGGAGCCTCCGGCTCAGGCACAGGCTCACCTACTCCTCTCAACTCCGCTTCTGTATCAATGGCAAGGTTGAAGACGTTCAACTCTGCATCGACCATGTCGTTGAGAATTTCAATTTCCTGAAGCAGCAGATCAAGCATAAGGGCAAAATCCATATCTGCGCTACGACCAGAATCAACCAGTCCGGCAGTACGTTCCGCCTGCACGCGCGGCTTATCGTACTGCATGTAGCTACAAGAATTTTGCGTTGTAACAAGGCTTCGATAAAGGCTATTAATGCACTCTTCTTGTGAAGAATCTTTTTCCAGCTCTTTAATTGAAAGCTCAATTGCAACACGCTGCTGAGTTAGAGTCGCGATAAAGATATCCATATCTTCTTTATCGTACTCAGGAATTTCTGCCGGTTCTTCAACGACTTCTTCCGGCTCTTCAGAAGCAACAGCTGTCTCCTTTTCAATTTCAGGAAACTCGCCGTGCTCTACAGCGTGACGCAACACGGATAAAATTTCAGAAATATCTACAAGTGGAACCTGACCGGATGAAGGGTCAATTTTATTCACGAGGATATCAATTATGTCAGCACAACGCAGCAGAACATCAATAAGTCCCTGAGAGACTGGAAGCTCACCTTTGCGTGTTCTATTCAGCAAGGTTTCTGCTTCATGCGTAAGGCTGTTCAGTTCATGGAAACCAATAATTCCGCTGTTCCCTTTCAAGTTGTGGAAAAAACGGAATAAATCGTTAACAAGAGTATCGTTATCATCAGGATTTTGTTCAAGTTCCAGTAAACCGTTACTTAAATCTTCTGTGTTCTCATTAGCTTCTTCGATAAAGTCACGAAGATGCCCTTCACCAAATGACGTCAGCGCATATGGCTCACCTTCCGGCAAATCAACATCTGCGCGCTCATTTGTGTTCAGCTGTGCAGTTTCGTAGTCGATAGCACTTTTTTCCTGCACATCTTCAAGAGGAGTCTCTTCAACCAGCGGTTGCGCAGGTTCTGAAACAACTTCCTGTGCTGCAACAGGTTCAGGTTCTACAACTGGTGCAGCAGCGGGGGCTTGTGCCGGAGCAGGTTCTTCACCGGCAAGCAACGCGTCTAATGTCTGGTTGATCGGCTCAGTTTCTACGTCGCCTTCTTCCCCCTCACTCTCAAGGTTATCGATAATTTTTCGCAATGCATCGGTAGCCTCGAGAATCACATCCATAATGGCAGGAGTGGCTTCCATAGTCCCCTTGCGCAATTCGTCCATGATGTTTTCAGCACGATGGGCAAGCGTATTTATCTTATTGAGACCAAGAAAGCCGGATGCACCTTTTAATGAATGCATCGGCCTAAAGATTTCATCAAGTAACGAGGTATCTTCCGGAGCTTTTTCAAGTTCCAGTAAGTTTGGCTCGATAGTCTCCAGATGTTCTTTTGCTTCGATAATAAAATCAGCAAAAATTTCCGGATCTAAAAAATCCTGGCTCATACTTTGTCCCCAAATGGATGTAGTGAAAAACTCTTTATGCAGGCAAGCTTAACCATGCTCGCCACTCTATATTTATTATCGGTATAAATTTACAGATAATTAGAAAACATAAGGAAAAAACAAACAGATAGCGTGATAGAAACGTTTTCCAGCACGCAAGAAGCTGCTGCGGACATGCGCCCGCAGCAAATTTGATAACAATTACGTTCTTAGCCTAAAAGCATTCTAACGTTACGTACCATTTTTTCCGGTTGTGCAGGCTTAACCATGTACAGGTTAGCCCCAAGGCTCATGCCCAGTTTAATATCCTGATCTTGTCCTTCTGTTGAAAGAACTACGATAGGCAAATCACGATAGGCATCTTGTTTGCGCACATTTTCTATGAATGTGAATCCATCCATATGCGGCATATTGATATCTGTAATGATTAAATCTACCGCTCCGCATGAATACAATTTTTCCAACCCGTCAAGACCGTCTTCAGCAGCTGTAACTTTAAAGCCTTCATTTTTCATAATAAAGGCGACAAGATTTCGAACAGTCTTTGAATCGTCTACTACTAGAATATGTTTACCCATTTTTGCGCTCTCTATTCTTCCAGAATTGCTTCAACTATATTATCAACAGAAATAATACCAATAAGCATATCATCAGACTTCATTAATCCGAATATGTATTGAACTGTAACTCCAAGATGGGATTCCACAGCCCAATCAATGGACTCTTGCGGCACGCGATACATGGTGTGCACTGTATCAATAACAAGTCCGAACTGAAGTCCGTGACGCTTGCAGACCACAATAAATTTGTCTGACCGCTCTTGTTCATCTAACCCGACAATACCGAGCAGCTCGCGCAATTGAATAATCGGCGTAACTATTCCGCGTAAGTTAATAACACCGGTAACAAACGGCGGTGCAACAGGAAGCTTTGTAGGTGGCAAATACCGTATAACTTCCTGCACTGTGTTGATAGGCACAGTAAACTCTTGCTTGCCCAGAAAGAAACTTACCATCTGCAATTCGCTTTCAGTGCGAAGCTGCTCAAGTAAATCCGGTTCTCGTTCAATAGTTGACCCACCCCAGCTGGCATCCCCACCATCAGAAGTAAGCACGCTAAGATCAGAATCGTCAACCGACGATTCATTACTACCACGTTCGTCAGTTGCAGAAGTTGCTGTCTCAGCCGTAAATTCAGAGACAGGCTCAGCGGTTGCAGCTTCCTGTACAGGCTTTACTGCCTCAACGACCGGCTCTGGTGAAGCTGCCACTTCACGCACATCCGCTTTAACAGAAGCTGTTGCCTGTTCTACTGGCGATTGCACAGGAGCCGAAACAGTAACTGTTGGAACCGGTTCGGCATCCGCAACTGTTGCGTAGTCAGAGCCAGATGCACTTAGAACACATTCCGGCTCAACAGGGGTCTGCAACCCAAGACGTTCCAGAGCCTCTGCTTCGTTTACCCCAAGATATTTCGACATAAATGCAGCTTCTGCCGCGCTAAAGCTGTCAGTCGGCTCGGTCTGCACTACATCAAACAAATGATCTTCAAAATATTCTTCAGGAGTTTTTACCATAAGGCTTCTACCTCTTTTGCCAAAAGCTCATACCCGCGTGCGCCACGACAGGATGCATCAATTTCATACACACTTTTGCCAAGTGCGCTCGCATCCCTAAAACGGGTATCAACTCCAATTACCGAGGAAAACATCAAATCTCCCATTTTTCTGCCGAGCAAATCTAACACCCTACGGCAAGCACCCGCCCGTTTATCGTACATCGTCGCCAATGCCCGATACATAACCGGTTGCGGCAGCACTTTATTTAGAGTCCGCAGCGTGTCAAAAAGTAGTTTCAACCCGTGCAACGCAAGGAAATCTGTCTGTATTGGAATAATTAACAAATCACAGGCAACAATCGCATTAACCTGAAGCATCCCCAGTTGGGGCGGGCAATCCAAAAGGATATAGTCATACTGGTCACGTATTTCTTCCAGCGCAGCTTTAAGCAAACTGCCCTTACCGTGCTTTTCCTTAAGATCAACCTCAAGTTCTGAAAGCCTGATAGATGCCGGAGCTGTGTCAAAACTTTGACCCTCATTTCTACCAATAAGTTGCTTCCATAGCAGAGGCCAGACCTTTCGTGGTGCTGTAAACAAATCATATGTTGTACGCTGCACCGTATCCGGAAAAAAGCGTAAATGCACAGAGGCACAAGCATGAGGGTCCAGATCGATTACCAGAACCTTCTTTTGTTTACGCGCCAACGCTGCACCGAGAGTGACAGTTGTTGTGGTTTTACCCACCCCGCCTTTTTGATTGGCAATAGCCAGAACTTTGGCGTTCAAACTATACTCCTCTTTCGGGTGCCCTACGACTTCAGATTAAGAATCTTTGCGATAGACGATTGCACCCTTGTGATGTTCGGGTCTAAATGCCCGAGATATATTATGTAAAGACTCTGAATGCCCGATAAGCAACGCACCGCCCGGGAGCAAGTTATCGTAGAAGGCACTCATAACCCGAGTCTTCATTTCATCATCAAAATAAATAATTACGTTTCGGCAGAATACTATCTGAGAGCGCTCAACCCGTCGCATCTGCAACTTGTCGTTCAGATTTAACTGATCGAACCGAACAAGTTTTTTTACGCTTTCTGCAAGGTGGTACTCTTTTCCTTCCTTCTTGAAGTACTTACGCGTGATCTCAGGAGGAGTGGTACGTAATGCATAATCGGAATAAATTCCACTCTTAGCTGCCGCTAATACCGCTGTAGAAATATCACTGGCTGTGATTTTAATATCCCAGGAAGCAATTTCTGTTCTCAAAACTTCATGCAAAATTATGCCCAAAGTATATGGTTCTTCTCCTGAAGAACAACCAGCAGACCAAATACGCAGTCTACGGCTTCCTTTTGCCTTAAGCTCACTCAGCATATTTTTCAACACAACTTCCTGAAAAACCTTAAGTTGTGGTGGGTTTCTGTAAAAGCTGGTTTCGTTCGTCGTAATTACTTCGTAAAGCTTATTTAACTCGTCTCTACGATTTTTATCATAGCGAAGGTAGTAGTAATATTCACCGAAGGTCTTAAGATTCAAGTCTTTCAAACGTGCGGCTAATCTATTTTCAATAAGGTACTTTCTATTGTCGGCGATATGGATACCGCACAGATCGTAGATAAAATCTCGAATCTGTCGGAATTCTTCGTCACTGGCTTTAAGCTCCCGTTGGAAACTTGTTGTTCTAGAAAAAAGTGATGACACATGGCCCCCCTAATTATCTGCTTCTTATCAGATTCGCCGCTTGTTCAGCTGCGTCACAAATCTCAGGATCATCGTGACTCATCATTGTTAACAGTGCACCGAAACAACGTTCCGTCCCAAGGTTGCCTAACATTTTTACTACCTTATGCTGTACCAGAGCGCTTCGCTCTGCAAATACTTTTAGCAATGGTTCCACCACGTCATCGTTACCGAGTGCACCTAAATGCTCTACAGCACGTACAACAACCCAATCATCCTCATCGTCCAGAGCCTCAATCAAGTACTGGAGATACAGATCAGACTGCGTTTTACCAATCATATCAACTACGGCAATGCGAATATCGCGGTTGTCATCGTTAAGTAAAACTTTTGCCTGTTCCATAAGGGAAGCAGGGTCTGCATTTAATGCAATAAGTCCTTCAAAGGCTACCAGTCGAACATCGACAACAGGGTCGGAAAGCGCTTCTTTGAGTAAATCCACATACACGTCGTTTGTAGATTTACCTAAAGCGTATACTGCCATCATACGCTCGGTAGGGTCTTCACTCTCTACTCTGGATACAAAACGAATCCACAGCATTTCGTTATTCATGGCTATAGCTGCCTCAAGTGCCACATCCTTCACTTCAAAGGATTCATGTGACAACATGGCAAAGACAATCTCAGCACTTTCAGGCGCTTTCGAATTTTCACCAAGGAAATAGAGTGCCTTTTTCAAAATCAATTCATCGGAATGACTGATTAATACATTCTGGAAGAATGCTTCTTCTGAAGAACCAGCAGCCGCAGCAAGTACAGTAATTAAATCTCGCTGAACCAGCAGATTTTTTTCTTCAAAAGTAGAAATAATAGTCGGGATTGCTTTTCGCATTTCATCATGAGACATGCGGGAGACGGCTTCCGCCGCAACACGTAATCCTAACTCGTTATCACCGTGGAATACTTCTAAGAATCCAGAATTACAACCAATATGTGCAAGACATTCCACCGCAGCAAGAAGTTTGTCTGTATCACGGTCAACATCAAAGGTAACAACCGTACTCATTACTTTGCGAGTAGCATCATCGCCTTGAGCTGTAGAAAGCCCACGCAGTGCAGCAAGCTGTACATCTTCATCTTCGTCTTCAAGGGCAGCGAGTAATGCTTCTGTAAACTGCTCTCTTTTATCAGCAGGAAGCAGTTCAAGAGTCTTGTCACCCAGAAGCTGCACAACAGCTTTACAAATTTTGTTCTGAAGCGGCGCTGGAGCTGTTTTCATCTGCTCAACAAGCAACGGTACAATTTTCAAATCACCCATTTCGCCGAGTGCTTCAACAATCATGGATGCAACAAGCGGAGTGGCATTGCTTAGCGCTCTTACTAACGCTCCGGCTGTCTGCGCTGCACCAATTTTTGTCAGAGCTTCAATAACAGAAAATTGCACCCACTCTTCATCGCCTAATGCTTGAATCAAACTATCCGCTGCATCAGCAAACCCAAGTTCGCCCAAGCTTACCGCTGCCTGATAGCGAACGTTGACTTCCTCATCTTTGAGCAATGCATCACACAACGGGGCAACTGCAAACAGGCTGTTGCTTGAGCCTAAAATATCGGACACAAAAATTCGTAAATCCGGATCTGAACTCTTCAGTTCCTTCATCACACTTTCCAGATCATCTTCTGCAACCTCGCGCAGAATATCCATGGCAGCGTTACGCACTGGTGCTTCTTCTGAAGCAAGCAGCGGAATAACAGCTTGAACAGTTTTTTCCCCTCGGATTACACGCAAAGCACGATCTGCTGCTTCCTGCACACCCAGGTTTCCTTCCTGAATATGCCGGATCAGTTCCGGGATTGCACACTCTAATTTTTCCGTACCTGCAACATAGGCAGCGTCGCGAACGGATTCTGAATCATCAGAGCGTAACCGGCTTAAAATAGTGTCACATTCAGACATACATAGACCTCTTATTTGGCGGAAAATACCGCATTTATTATTTGTAAATGCTTGCCATCAGAGCTGCCGCCATATCATCAATATCTAGAATCTCATCGGTCAGCTTTGCGTCAACAATAGCTTTAGGCATACCGTAAACAACACAAGAGGCATCATTTTGCGCTAAAATATAGCCACCTCTATTTTTTAATTCACGGATTCCTAGCAAGCCATCATTCCCCATACCGGTAAAAATTGCCCCCACAGCTCTGCGTCCCTGTGCTTTGGCTACGGATTCAATTAATACGTTTGCAGATGGTTTATACAGTGCGTCAGCAGGCTCTTCTTTCACCGCAACTTCCATTCTGGAGCCACGCTGCTGCAACACAATATGTTTTCCCCCCGGTGAAATGTACGCTGTCCCCGGTGCAATCGGTTCAGTGCCGTTTGCTTCTTTCACTTTAATTTTGCACACGCTATCAAGACGCTTTGCAAAAGGCCCTGTAAATGCCGCAGGCATATGCTGTGCAATTAGAATTGAAGCCGGATAATTAGCAGGAAGTTTGGATAATACTTTCTGTACAGCAGGAGGTCCCCCAGTAGATACACCAATTGCAACCACATCGCGTTTAGGTCTGCCATGCATTACAGGTGGTGCAACGCGGGCTGCTGGTCTGGCAGCCACTGATGGTCTGCGGGTGCGCGGAGCACGAAGCTTACGGCGGGAAACGTATTTAACTTTTTGTTGAAGATCTCTTTCTATTTTGACGATATCAAGTGAAACCTTAGACAGCTGCTTAGGAATAAAATCAACTGCACCAAGCTCCATAGCTTTAAGCGTTGATTCCGCCCCTTCCATAGTAAGCGAGCTAATCATCAGAACAGGTCGCGGCATCTCCATCATAATATGACGCAGAGCTGTCAGACCATCCATTTTAGGCATCTCAATATCGAGAGTTACAACGTCCGGGTTATACTGTCGTATGACGGTAAGCCCTTCTGCACCGTTGCGTGCCGTTGCAACAACTTTAATGTCCGGATCTTTCTCCAGCATCGTTGTCAACGCTTTGCGCATAAACGCAGAGTCATCTACTACTACAACCTTAATCAACAGAATCTCCTGTTCTCATTTTACAACGGACCAGTACAGCATGCCTCAATCTGTCCAGACATGACATACTGTATGTCGCTCCCAGTCTGTTTAAAACACCATAGAGAATTCTAATTATTTTACAATAGGCAAGCATTCGCTATTTTACAAAAAACTGTATTCTCATGTAGATTCTCCCATAAGCAAATGCTCCCGCCTTGTGAGTAAAACTTCCACAAGCCAAGACGCGAGCCTCATGCAACACCAGCACCATGCACACAACTGTTATGCAGTACAGCCTATAAAAAAAGCCGCGAAACCATTTTACGGCGTCGCGGCTCTTCTATTTATTGTTTCAATGCAGAGACAATACACAACAAGTACTGTAGTCACATAAACCGCGCCTACAAACTTATCGGCAAAAACAAATTAATCTGAAGAAGAAAGTCTAGATACTTCTACCATTCCTTCCAAAGCACGAAGTTTATCAATAGTTCTGTACAGATGTGCAATGTCGCGCACTTCTACCGTAAACTCCATTTCAGACATACCGTCTACCATTGAATGGAACATACCGGCATCTAGGTTAACATTCTCCTGCATAAGCAGGTCACTGACTTTCGCCATCATGCCCATAATATTTTTAGAAATCATCTTAATACGAGCAGGGTAAGGTTTATTCTCAGTGCCATCCCAGTACACAGAAATCAGGCGCTCAGCCTCAAGGTTCTGCACATTAGGACAGTCAGATGTATGAACAGTAACACCACGCCCTCGACTGATGAAACCTACAATAGCCTCACCCGGAACAGGGGTGCAACAGCGAGCAAAACGAACCAGAACGTCATCGACACCTTTAATGCCAACACTGTTCGCATGGGTTTGCTCCACACGCTCTTCAGCCTGAGGTTCTGCTACGGTTTCTTCCGGCTCTGGCACTTCTTTAGGTTGCAGACGCTGGAGTACTTTGCGTGGTGTCAGTCGAGCATAGCCCACCTGAGAAAGCAGTTCGTCCACTTCCTTCAGATTAAACTCTTCCGCTACCGCTTCAAAAGCACCTTCTTTGAGAGCCTTCTGGACATTAATATCCATACGGCGTCCCAATTTTTCCAGCATTTCTTTACCAAGGCTGATGGAACGGGTTCGCTCTTCGGTACGGATAAAATGATTAATACGGGTTCGCGCTTTTGCTGTTTTAACAAAACGCAACCAATCACGGCTAGGATGCCTGTGCTGATCGGTAATAATTTCTACTGTGTCACCATTTTTCAATGTAGTAGAAAGAGGAACAAGTTTACCGTTGACCTTTGCACCGGAACATTTGTCACCAACTTGCGTATGGATCATGTACGCAAAATCAACAGGACTTGCGTCTTCCGGCAGTTCCTTTACATCCCCGCCCGGTGTAAAGACATATACTTCATCTTTAAATAGATCGAATTTCAAAGAGCGCATGAACTCTTTGGAATCTGTTTCCATCTTTTGCCAGTCAAGCAATTCCCGAAGCCAAGTAAACTGCTGAACATCACGAGCTTTAAGACGTCCACCGCCGCCTTCTTTGTACAGCCAGTGAGACGCAACACCGAATTCCGCCATCTGATCCATTTCGTCTGTACGAATCTGGATTTCGATACGCTCGCCTTCAGGTCCCATAACTGTAGTATGGAGACTCTGATACATGTTCGCCTTCGGCATGGAGATATAATCTTTGAATCTTCCATGAACAGGCTTCCACATGGCATGCACAAGCCCAAGGACGGCGTAACAATCACGAACATCTTTGACGATTACACGGAAGGCAATAATGTCATGAACCTGATCGAGCGTAAGATTTTGTTGCTCCATTTTGCGGTAAATGGAGTAACGGTACTTAATACGTCCTTTAATTTCAGCATTAATTTTGTTGTCACCCATCATTGCTGTAAGCAATTCAATGACGCTTTCAATGTATTCCTGTCCGGAAGTTCTGTTTTCTTCCAACCATTCAGTAATGGAGTTAAACACTTCTGGACGCAAATAGCGGAAACTTAAATCTTCAAGCTCAAGTTTTATACGGTGAAGACCAAGCCTGTTCGCAAGTGGAACATAAATATCCATGGTTTCTTGCGAAATAAGCTTTTGTTTATGCGGCTTCTGAAAATCCAGAGTTCGCATATTGTGCAGCCTGTCAGCAAGCTTCACAATAAGAACCCTGATATCTTCAGCCATCGCAAGAATCATCTTACGAATGTTTTCAGCCTGTGCAGCTTCCTTGCTCTCAAACGTCATAAGGCTGATTTTTGTCACACCGTCAACAACGTCTGCCACTTCCTCACCGAACTGGGCATCAATACCTTCGATAGTTGCAGATGTATCCTCTACAGTATCATGCAGCAGCCCAGCAGCAATGGAAATATCATCCATACGCATACTGGCGAGTTCATAGGCGACAGAAAGCGGATGCGACAAATAAGGCTCGCCCGAAAGACGGGTCTGCCCTGCATGCGCAGCAGCAGAAAACACATATGCTTTCTGAATCAAAGCAACATCCGCATCTGGACGCAGCTCTGTTACTTTATCTAAAATTTCCTGAATCCTGATCATGGATTAGTTACAACCTCGTAGCGCCTCTGGCTTTTAGGAACCCACCATCGGTCTAAATTATGCGTAATACCTGCCGGTGCAGGCTCAATTCCTTTAAATCGCTTTTGGATGATCGGTAATGAATAGGAAACATATAAAAAGCAGTACGGCTGATCCGTGTGCAAAATTTCCTGCACGCGGTCGTACGCTTCCTTCCGCACCCCCATATCCAGTGTGTTACGACCAACCTCGAGCCATTTATCAAGTTCCGGATTAATATATTTAATAAAATTCAGCCCGCCTTCTTCAGCCCGTGAAGAATGCCAAACTGTGGAAATATCCGGATCTTGAAGGATGTTCCACCCCAAAATAAGTGCGTCAAAGCGTCCCTTATTAATAAATTCTTTGATGAATGCCGCCCATTCAACGGTTCTAATAGTGACCTGAATACCAATATCTTTCAACTGGCTTTGAATAATCGTAGCTGTTTTTATCCGTTCCTCATTGCCCTGATTGGTCAGGATTGTGAACGCAAACGGTATTCCATCCTTCTCCAGTACGCCATCTTTATTCTTCTCCCATCCAGATTTTTTAAGCAGTTGCGATGCTTTTTCAGGGTCATACCCGTAATCTTCAATAGCCGTGTTATACGGCCATGTACCCGGCTTGTAGGGACCGACTGTCGGTTTTCCCTGACCAAAGAGCACCCCTTTCACCAAGCCTTCTTTATCAATTGCGTAAGAAATAGCACGGCGAACCTGCGCATCCTGAAAAAACGGACTTCTAAAATTGAACCCTAAAAAAGAGTATCCGAAAGAAAGATATCGGTATTTATTAAAATTATCTTGAAAAAATTTACTGCTTGTCTGGTAAAGATACTGCTGTGGCGTCAGTGACATCATATCAATATGTCCTGCTTTCAATTCCAAAAACATTGTAGATACATCTGGAATAACACGATATACTATCTCATTCAGATATGGTCTTCCTAGAAAATATGTATCACTTGCTTCAAGAACAACTTTTTCTCCCCTGTCCCATTTTTTAAATTTAAATGGCCCTGCGCCAACAGGCTGAGAAGTAAGGGGAGACGTCAGCAAATCTTGCCCTTCGAGCAGATGCTTTGGCATAATATCAAACATCCAACTCAGTAAAACACGCGCAAGCGGTTTTTCATATGTTGCTTCAAACGTATATTTATCTAGTAAAGTAAACTTTTTCACTAACAAGTAGTCTTGTGCATACGCAGTTGGAGTGTTGGGATCTATATATAATTTGTAGGTAAACTCTACATCTTCCGCAGTAAGCGGCACACCGTCTTCCCACAACACATCCTTACGCATAGTAATGCGTATCCTTTTTCCTTCATCGAGTACTTCAAATGATTCTGCTGCATAGGGAACTATGTTTAAATCTTTATCATACTTTAAAGGGGATACATAAATATGCGATGCAACTTCATGGGAACCAGCATCAGAGCTCAGCATAGGGATCATATTTGTAATATCTCCTATTGAGCCTAAAATAATGCGCCCACCGTATTCCGGTTTGTGAATATTTATTGTATTGTCGCCAACGGCTCTTTCGGATTGCGTGCTAGAAGTCGCCGACGCGGTAGATGCAGATTGCTTTTTTTCAGCAGGAGAGCTGCAACCTGTTAAAAACAAAAAACATAGCAGTACTCCTAAAAGTACTCTTTTTTGCAAACTGCAATGCATAGCATCCTCACTATTGCCAAAATCATCAGATAGAGTATCCTGAGCCGATACGGAAAAAAACATTTCAGACGGTAAAAGTAACGCTAACAAACTTCTACCCTATTGAAAACTGATTGAATTTTGAATAACCTTATGCCCCTCTTGCTATTAGGGTAAAATAGCAGGACGTCCCTTTCGGACGTTACACACTCCACAAGGAGCTTTTTTAGATGGATGAAGCTTCCGCAAAAAAACTGCTTCACGAATTGGTATCAAGTACCATTCCAGAATATATTATTGAAGGTTCCCAATATCTTCTCGACTCCGGCGGAGTTCAGAAGATCAGCGTCAAAAAAGGGGACGGCTACTGGGATATCTCCGGTACAGTGCAGGGTGAAGATTTTCAGATTTATTCTCCGAAAATCTCGTTGGATTTCCATGAGAATTCCACAAACTTTCTCTGCAACTGCCCAGAGGCCTTTTCTGGTGCGTGTCGTCACGTAGGTGCCGCTGCTCTCAAGTTTATTCCTTCCCTTGAAGAAGGTAACACAGCAGAAGCAACCCCGACAAAGCCACGGTCTGACTGGAGACAGAATTTCAGATCATACTTTGCTACTGAGCTTGAGCCAGAAGCGGGCAGACATTACCTTCTTTACCGTTTTCACCCCGAACCGGGCAGACTTCAGGTTTCATTCTTCCGCGCAAGGCAGAATAAATCCGGTCTATCCACAGTGCATAACGAAATTACTATCCAGCAAATCCTCGATCATCCGGATTGGCATGAGCAAACTCCGGGGCTTGCGGAATTGCTGGAACAAGTTGGCAAATATAATGACTACTTCGGGCATCGTGTAGAAATCCCTGACGGATTACTCACATGGTTTTTATGGACTGTTAAGAGCGAGTACTACTTGTTCTGGCAGGACACAGATAAGCCGTGCCGTATCGAAACTACAACCATGCAGCTCAAACTCAAACCAGATCTTGAGGAAGAAGGACTTACCTTTGCTGTTATGATTGAAGGCAGCGGAAAGCAGCCTTTGTCCATTACAGAAGAAGAAGTTTCCTTCCATGGTCAAATGCCATTATGGGTTTGCTGGAAAAAGGGTTTTCACCCTGTACACACAACTCTGGACTCAATGCTTGTTCAGGATCTTGTGCAGCATCCTCCACATGTCAGCCGTGATGATATTCCTGAATTTCTCGACAGAGTTTGGACACAGTTCCCGACATCCGACTTGCATGAGCCGGAGAAGTTTCTTGAGCACATGGAACCTATTTTTGTTCCCGGCACATACAACCCGAAACTTTTCCTTGATGAAGAAGGATCACTGCTCACCTTAGAAATTCAAAACTTTTATGAAACAATTCATGGTGAATTCCTGCTTCCGGGACCTAACCCTGAATTCATGACAGGCAGCTATTCTTTCGAAGACACAACATATCTTATTCGTCGCATGCAGGACGAAGAAGCTAAGCTCGCTGAAAAGCTGCTCGAAATGAACTTCCAGCCTCGTAACAACCGAATCTGGTTCCTTGAGCCGGAAGAAGCCATTACGTTCCTTTTGGATGCATACCCTAAACTTATTGAGCAGTACCGCGTCTTCGGTGAAAAAGCGCTCTCTAAGTATAAGGTACGCCTTGCCACTCCAGTTATTAACGCTACAGTGGAATCCAACGAAGAAGAAAAATGGTTCTCTCTCGACATTGAAGTTGATTACGATGGTCAGAAAGTACCTATCGATCTTATCTGGAAAGCATGGTCTCACGGCAAGCGCTATGTTCAGTTGAAAGACGGTTCATACACTAGCCTGCCTGAATCATGGCTGGAAAAAGTTGCACACAAACTGCGTGCCATGGGTCTTGACCCTGAGAAACCACCTCAGCAGAGATTCGAGCAGTACGAAGCGCCTGTATTGGACAACCTGCTTGATGATCTTCCTGAAGTAGAAACAGACGGTTTCTGGGATACGCTGCGCGAAAAAATTCATACCTTCAAAGAAATTGCCGTTGTTAATCAGCCGGATGGCTTGCAGGCAACTCTTCGCGGGTACCAGCAGCAAGGTCTCAGTTATCTTAACTTCTTGCGTGAATACGGTTTCGGTGGAATCCTCGCTGATGAAATGGGGCTTGGTAAAACAATCCAGACTCTTTCTTTCATTCAGCACATGGTAGAACGCGGCGACACAGGACCAAACCTGATTGTTGTACCGACTTCTGTTCTTCCTAACTGGGACCGTGAGGCATCTAAGTTTGTACCAGAACTTAAACGCCTTATCATCTACGGAACCCGACGCGAAAACATGTTCAAGCAGATTGCTGAATCTGATCTGGTTGTTACAACATATGCATTGCTTCGCCGTGACCTTGAAGAGTTACAGAACTATGAGTTCAACTCTATTATTCTTGATGAAGCGCAGAACATTAAAAACCCGAACACAATCACAGCACGCTCTGTTCGTAAAATCAACGCACAGCAGAGACTTTGTCTCTCCGGTACTCCGATTGAGAACAACTTGTTCGAGCTTTGGTCATTGTTCGAGTTCCTTATGCCTGGCTTCCTCGGTTCGCAGCATGCATTCCAGCGTGGCATTGTAAAGCCGATTAAAGATGGTGATGCAGAAACTATTGAGCAACTTCGTACTCGCGTAAAACCGTTTATCTTACGCCGTACAAAAGCAGAAGTAGCCAAAGACCTGCCGCCTAAAATCGAAAACGTCCAGTACTGTGCTCTTGCTGAAGAGCAGGCAGAACTGTATGGCGCTCTTGCTGCCAAGCTTAAAGAACAGGTTATGTCTGACGTGGATGAAAAAGGTATGGCAAAAAGCCAGATGTCAATTCTGGATGCGCTTCTCAAACTTCGTCAGATTTGTTGTCACCCTCGCCTTCTCAATCTCAACATGCCTGGATTCACTACAAACCTGCCTTCCGGTAAGTTTGATGCGTTCAAGGACATGATTACTGACATTGTTTCCGAAGGTCATAAGGTATTGGTGTTCTCACAGTTTGTATCCATGCTCCACATTATCCGTTCATGGTTACAGATTGCTGACATTCCATACGCATACCTTGACGGTACATCAAAAGACCGTTTCGAGCAGGTAGACAGGTTTAACGATTCACCGGATATTCCTATCTTCCTCATTTCCTTGAAAGCAGGTGGTACCGGTCTCAACCTTACCAGTGCCGACTATGTTATCCACTACGACCCTTGGTGGAACCCTGCTGTTGAAGATCAGGCAACTGACCGTGCTCACCGTATTGGTCAGAAGTCTCAGGTATTCTCATACAAAATGATTTGTCAGAATACCGTTGAAGAAAAGATCCTCAAACTTCAGGATATGAAAAAAGGCGTTGCAGACTCCATTATTCCTGGCAAGGAAGCATGGAAATCTCTCACCAGAGACGACCTTGAAATGCTGTTCGACATTTAAGACACAAAACAAGCAATATAAAAAAAGGGAGCCATTTGGCTCCCTTTTTTTATATCGTATCGGTAATCTTGCTATCTTCATTGCGCACAAACGCTAGCGGAAAAACATCAAGATATTTTTTCTATCCATCCGCTATTTAGATGCATGAGCGTGGTGACGTAACTCTTCAGTTACACAGGTGATATGCTCGGTAGTGCCACCAAGTTCTTCAATAACTTGCGTTGCTCCACTAACCTCTTCGCCCGAAGCAGTCACAAAGCCTTGCATTTGTTCCAACGCATTCGAAACCTGAACATATTCTTGAGCCTGTCTATCCGCTGCTTCAGAAATCTGCATAGAACGGTTGTATGCGGACTCAGCCCCCAAAGCAATTTGACTGAAGCGTTCACCGGAATCTTCTGCGAGTCCAGCGGTAGCGGTGATATCATCTGCAATTCCATTCATAGAAACTGCATTGACCTGTGTTGCCTGCTGAATACCGGAAATTGTTTGCCCAACTTCCCGTGTTGCTTCCATTGTCTTTTCTGCAAGCTTTCGCACTTCATCCGCAACAACAGCAAATCCTCTACCAGCTTCGCCAGCGCGGGCTGCTTCAATAGCAGCATTAAGTGCAAGCAAGTTAGTCTGGTCTGCAATGTCTGAAATAACAACCATAACCTGATTGATAGATTCCGCCTGCTTATCAAGCTGACTCATCTGCTCTTGCAACGCATCTGCTTTTTTATGAACCGCTTTGATAGCAGAAAGAGATTTTTCAATCATCTGAGAACCTTCACGAACTGTGTTAAGTTCATCTTCACCTTGCGACATTGCCTGATTTGCAAGTTCTTTAATCAGAATAGCAGCTTGATTTAAGTTCTGCATTGCACTGTCAACTTCTGTCATTTGATTCTGCTGATCGTCAGAACGCTCGCCAACAGTCGCCATGTGTCTGGAAAGAGTTTCCATCATAGATTTACTGTGTACAGCAGCCTCTTCGAGCACATGCGCAGTACGTAAAATTTCATCATATGATGTTTGTAAATCGTGACGGTTCTTTTCCGCATCATCTTGCGCTACTGCGGCTGCCTGTGCTTTTTCTTTGGCATCAATTGTCGCTTTTCGCAGCTCAGAGTTACCGGTTACAAGTGCCTCTGACATTGCATTCATAGCGACAGCAAGCTCTGTAAGCTCATCTGCACCTTCAACAGGGATATGCAATTCAAGGTCACCATCTGCAATTTTTTTAGCACCATCTTTAACAATTGAAAGCGGTGTAAGTATACTGCGAATGATATACACACAAAGGAACATTATCCCGACAAGAAAAACAGTAAAAAGCGAACCAACCAGTATTATTCGAGGACGGACAAGCTCATGAAGAGCCACTGTAAATGCTGCATGGCTTTTCTCAATGTTGGACAAATAAATACCAGTGCCAAGCCAAATATCTGTTCCTGGAATATATTGTGCGGAGCCAATTTTGGGCTGTACACCAGCACCGGGTTTATTCCACACAAATTCGGAGATTCCCCCACCAGACTTGGCTATTCGATACAAGTCCTTAATGATAAAAGCACCATTGGGTCCCTTTAATCCACTCAAGTCCTTCCCAATAAGAGAAGGATTCGACCCGTGGGCGACACAGGTAGTTCCCCTGTAAGCATAAAAATATCCAGATCGATCTTTTTCAAATCGAATATTTGAAAAAACTTTCTGAATAATTTTTTGTTGCATGGAAGGGTCACTTACCCCCTCAAGCCTTGTAGCAAGCGTACTTGCAAGCACGGTTGTTGCTACTGCTATCTTATCTTTTTCCTGCATCGTCATTTGGCTATTAACTTCCGCCGAACTTGTATCAATCAAGTTATTGGAAGCCTGCCAATATTCTACCAGAAGTCCCCCAAGAGAGAGAAGAAGTAACGCAAAAAGTATCTGAACCCTACTCGCAATTTTGAATTTCCGAATCATAGCAATTTTCTCGACTCTTCTTTCATAAAATTAATTAGTTACTAAATATGTAATACTAACCCCCAGCAGTATTACTCTCTCCTTTGCCCAATAAACATACTGTGTATTACAGCGTATATGCATACCACATTATCGCTAAAGCATAGTTAATTGCATAAAAAAGAGCGACACTAAAAAAGTTACATGTATAACTGCTGTGCAAAACAATGCCGCCCTCATTGCAACAAGCTAGATTTACCAGTCGTAAATACATCATCGCTTTATTACAAATAGATATCTTTATCAATAACTACATTTATAATGAGTAGCACAACCGTGTATGTCATGACTCTACATCCCTACAAACTACTTTCAAAAAAGCTGACACTACACATCTCATTCAAGATAGATACGGTCAAAACAACAAGGCAACCACTACCGCAGTTGCCTTGTCAGATATTCACGCATAAAATAGTTTATGCTGTCATTTTATCGGCTGCTCCAGAAAGAACGCCTTTTACTAAATCAGGAAGCTGTGCAAGATCAGGACTGATAACAAATCCTGCATCGCGCATTGCTTGAAGTTTATGCTCAATACCGCCAGAATTTTCATCTAAGATTGCTCCGGCATGACCCAAACGTTTTCCCGGAGGCGCTGTACGCGCTGCAATAAAGGATACTACAGGCTTTTCAAATCCCGTTGATTTCACGTACGCTGCAAGTTCCTCCTCAGCGGAACCACCTACCTCTCCTAAAATAAGAACTGCATGTGTATTATCATCATTCCGCACCAGCTCGAATAAATCCGTAAAACTTGTGCCAATAAATGAATCGCCACCAATTCCTACACAGAACGACTGCCCGATGCCTGCGCGCGACAGCCTGTCCGCTGCTTCATACGTCAACGTACCGGAGCGGGAGAATATAGCCACATGCCCTGCCGTAAAAACACTCGCAGGCATAATGCCAATCTTGCACTGCTCAGGGACAATTATTCCCGGAGTATTCGGTCCGACAATACGAGTTGTTGAGCCGTTGATATCTTTCAGAGCAGAAAGCATGCTCGCTTGGGCAATCCCCTCAGTAATGCATATGACCCACGGAATATTTTCTGCGGCTGATTCTGAAACAGCATCCGCTGCAAACGCGGCTGGAACAAAAATTATTGAAGCATCAATGCGGTGATTCTTTTTTGCCTCGTGCACTGAGTTGTATACAGGAATCCCCATTACTGTTTGACCACCTTTAAATGGCGTCACTCCGGCAACAATGTTCGTGCCGTACTCTTGCATCAAAGCAACATGACGCTGTGCGACTTTTCCGGTAATGCCCTGAACGAGAACCTGAGAATCACTGTTTACCCCAAGTACATTCCCCCTGCCAGTACGGGTGAATGGCGGCATAATTGAAGGAATTTTTTCCTCTTCTATGGGGTATTCAATTGTCGGAGCATCCGCAGGTTTGAGAGCATGAAGCTGTTCAAGCGCTTCATTCATTTCAGTAGTAATAAATACATTTTCAATGCTGGATTCTTGTAGCAAAGCACGCCCTTCATCAGACTCCAGCCCAGCCATGCGGATAACAATAGGCTTAGGGGCGGACTTGCCATCAAGCACAGCAAGAAGTGCTTTTGCCACTTCCTTGCATGATACAATTCCGCCAAAAAGATTTATGAAGACAGCTGCAACGTCATCATTTCCAAAAAGCAAATCAAGAGCGCGCTTAATGCGCTCTCTGTCTGCTGCACCGCCTAAGTCCATAAAATTTGCAGCAGACAGCCCGTTAAAATTCAACAAGTCCATGGTAGCCATTGCCAACCCTGCACCGTTTACAAGAATACCCACCCAGCCTTTTAGCTGGACGTAGCTCAACCCCGCTTCACGAGCGATAGTTTCTTCAGGGGAATGATGTTCTGGAGTGTAATATCCTTCCAGCTGCTCTGGATACATTTCAACAACGTTGTCATCAAGCTCCACCTTTCCGTCCAAAGCCACCCACTCTCCTTGAGCAGTGATAACCAGCGGATTAATTTCTGTCATAAGCAGACCATATTCGGAAACAACGCCGTACAACTTTTTAACTAGATCACAAAAATCTGAATAAAATTGTTTATCTACTCCGAGATCAAAAAAAGCTGCACGCAAATGATGGTCTTTAAGACCGGAGGAAAGGTGCACACGCTGAATAAGCGGCTTTGTAGCCTGAGCGGCATTCTCAACCTCTATGCCGCCAGCTGCGCTTACTGTGAAGAGAAGGTCTTTGCGCTCTCTTGAAAGCACAAAGGAAAGGTAACATTCTTTGGCAATCTCCGTTGCCTGCTCGACTCGGATAAAAGGAACAGCATTTCCTTTAATTTCCATTGCAAAAATCTTTTCAGCTTTCTGATGAAATTCTTCAGGAGTGTCTGCCCGTAAAATGCCACCTGCTTTTCCCCGCCCGCCGGTAAGTACTTGCGCTTTTAAATACCAAGGGGGAGTAAGATGCTCAGGCACGGTTATGGATTCTGGTGTTAAAAGAGTTCCCTCAGGGATAGTAATTCCAGCCTCTCCAAACAACTTCTTGCTCAAATGCTCATTTAAAAACATGGCGCTCCGTCCGTAAGATGAGAGTTATCAGTCATCAAGTGTTGGAACCATTCGCTGGACAAGAATTTTACGCACGGTCATCCGCACAGGTCGGCTTATGTCATTCTATGCTCCGGCTACTCAAACCATAACCGCAGCAAAAAGTGTGTCCCCGTATACCCTCAGTGTTACTATCAAACCTCCTCAGCAATAACCAAAGGGCACATTCCGACCATAGTCTCATAATCACGCAACAGCGTTACCATCCAACATCCTTAGCAGCACGCACTCTGGCTCATGGTAAAGCTAAGTGCTACGCGGGAAATATATCTCTATACGTTCAACAAAGAGTATATGAAAAGGCAGTGTCCCGCCGCAACGCAACACTGCCGCATCAATTCAAGTTAAACGACTTTTAGTAAATGCTAAAAACCGGCATCTTCGTTGATTAACACAATTTTAATGCGTTTTGCAGGGAAAGACTTTTCGGTAATAGTCCAAATATTACAAATGCGCTGTGGACTAGAACAGTCCATACAGTGCCCTGTTTTTTTGCACGGTGTTTTCATATCCAATCGCATGGTGTTGACGGGCGCTGCATAGTCTTTGATGCGGAACATCGCATCATCGACAGTTTCAACCAGTTTGTTACGGCTGATAAACAAAACTACATGCTTAGGTCCAAAGTTCAACGCAGCAACACGGTTACCAATCATATCAAGGTTTACGAGTTTTCCGCACTCTGTCACCGCGTTTGTACCTGTAAGAAAGACATCAGCAAGTAACGCTTTACGGCGCAGCTCGTGCTTTTCATCAGCAGGCAGGGTTTTATCGAACGTATCGATCACTTCAAGAGCGTCATTCTCGCGCACAGACTCAACAATGCCTGTTTCTGATAATGTCAGAGAACCGCCAAAAGAAATAGTTTGAGCACCTTCAAGAGAAGGAAGAATTTCTTGCTCAAAAACATCTTTTGCACCCGCGACAGTGTCTGCCATGAATACATCAAAATTATTCTTTTCAAGCGCCAGTTTCAGTTCAGCTAACCGTAAAGTCCAGTAAGTCGTAATTGGGTTGCTCATAATCTTATTCCGTTGTGCTTCTAAAAGGTCGATTGTCAGTGTATAGCGCAAGGCGCTTTTCATAATTTCGCAGCTGGTAGGAAGGTAGGCGATATTCATTGCCACGTTCAATCGCTTCTTTTTGTATTTTCATAGCCTTATCAAATTCATTCGTTTCTGCATATGCAGCAGCTAATGAATCTAATACGCGAGGATGCCGCTTGCTTTGCTCGACAATCGGCAAAAGCATTTTCACAGCCCGCTTGCCATCTCGCACGGCTTCTGATGGGCATGTTGCCAGAAACCATCCAGCTTCGTTAATCACCGAAATAGAGTCCGACCGACTGAGAATATCTTCCATATCCTCTTTCGCCATTAAATATCGTCCCATATCCTGCAACGTCTGCATTCGGGAAACAAGTAGGCGGGTATCTCCGGCAGAAACCTGCAAGCCAGCATTCAGGTCTTCCAGTGCAGCAGATAAATTATCTGTAGTGCGCCACAAAGCAGCCCTATTCAGCAGAGCTTCGGTGTACACACTATTGATAGCAAGCGCACTCGTAAAATCTTTGAATGCGCCTTCAATATCGCCCATGGCAACTCTGCTATACCCTCTGTTGTTATATGCAACAGCATTAGTAGAATCTATTTCCAACAACTTGGTGTAGATTGATTCCGCTGCGGCAGATTGCCCTAACTTTTGCAAAAGCTTCGCCTGTCCCATTACCAGATCAAGGCGATCAGGAGCTAATGCAACGGCTTTTTCCAGCCAAAAATATGCTGTACCTACCTCATCTTTTTTGTGCGCCAATTTATACAGATAGTAAACAGGTTCAAATAAGCTTTTATCAAGCGCAAACGCTTTTTTTAATAATTCTTCTGAAGTCTTATACTCTGCGCGTGCATACGCTACGACACCCCGTGCAGCAGGAATAATACCAAGGTCATCAGCATAGTCTTGCACCGAATCGAGCAGTTTTTCTGACTCAGTAAGTTGTTTCTTTTTAGCAAAAGCAAGTGCTGCATACCCATGACTTGCAGCAAACTCTTTTTTCATTTTGTGCAACAATGCATTATGGTTGGCAACATCACGATTGTGCTTTTGCCGTTCTTCAGCATCCACACTAAAAGCAGAGGTTTTTACCTTGAGCAGCTGTACTTGCTCGGCAGCGCGTTTGTACCGTTTGAATGCACGCAAAACCGTATCCCACTGCTTAGTTTCGTATGCATCACGCAACGAATTATAAAACGCAGAACTTTTATCAAACTTTGCTTGCACTTCCGGCGTCATAAAAGTTTTCGCCGATGCGGGCAGCATCAGCCCTGTAAAAAAACAAACGGCGAGGAGAAGTACTCCTGCGCCGTTATGCAGTCTTTTAAAAACCATATCGAATATATTCCTTATCCCTTCGATTGATGCTCTGTACGTAGCGGTACTTTTCATTCCCTCTGGCTTGCTCCAGAATATTTTTCCCAATAGCAAGACAGCGGTCACACGCTCCTACAGGCACTTCTACCCCAAGACTTAGAGGGTTTACTGACGACCACGTTTCGAGTCGCAGCGTTCCTGAACAGTCTGGACATAATATCACAGACTCTATCTGACTTTCGCTGATCCCATCCGTATCGTAGTAAACATCTTTTGCACGGACGATAAAATCGCCATCACGCTCATAGCCGATTTCTTTAACAAGCGCTTCAATATCAGGGGTCGTTGAGGCAAAATAACTCGCAAGCAGCTCTTCAGAAAGCTTTTCAATATATTCTGTTACCTGTGGAGTCTGAGCATAACGTTTTGGATCAAAGTCCGGTTCCGCCACATATTCATAGTCAATACCAGCCATGGCAAGGCAGATACCCAAGTTCACATACGGCAATGCCCCTTGAATAGCATAGCCGCCTTCCAGCACGGCAATATGCGGATTCAACAGCTCATTCAATTTCGCATAGCCGCGTGCAGAAAATTTCATATTGGTTATCGGGTCAGAATAATGATTATCCTGTCCGGCAGAGTTAATTATGATGTCCGGCTTAAAATCTTCCAGAACAGGTAACACTACATGTTCAATGGCATATAAAAAGCCTTCATCAGAAGTATTTGGTGGAAGCGGAATATTCAGAGTTTTTCCATACGCGTTCACACCACCACGCTCGGTAGGGAAACCAGTCCCCGGATAGAGCGTTCTGCCGTCCTGATGCATGGAGATAAAGAGCACATCTTTATCGTTCCAATACACATCCTGCGTACCGTCACCGTGGTGGCAATCCGTATCTACAACCGCAATTTTGAGTGCACCATATTTTTCTCGAATATACTCGATCATCACAGCTTCAATATTGATGTTGCAAAAACCACGGGAGCCGTGCACAGACTTCATCGCATGATGCCCCGGAGGTCGAACAAGTGCGAATGCCTTATCTTTTTCGCCCTCCATAACCAGCTGGGCAGCACGTATAGCGCCTCCGGCAGAAATCAAATGAGATTTTGTGCACACACTTTCAACATTAGGAAAGCAAAAGTGTGTGCGCTCAATATCTTCCAATGCTGCCACAAGCGGTTTGTATTCCGTAATTCCCTCAATATCAAAAAGCCCTTCTTCACGCAGCTGATCTTGCGTGTACAAAAGACGCTCTTCACGCTCAGGATGGGTCGCACTTATCGCCCAATCATATGCGGGGAAAAAGATAACCCCTAAAGAATTTTTAGCTCGTAGCATAGATACTCTTCTGCCCTGTAGGCTATTACTGATCGATAACTTCTGTTTTCATAACGGCAATGCAGGTGCGCATGCGATCAACAATCTGCTCAAACACTTCATCCGGACTTACGGAAGCATCAATAACAGCAAAGCGTTTATTGTTTAACGCAGCCCATGTCAGATACCCTTCGCGCACGCGGGAATGAAATTCCATCGCTTCTGCTTCAAAACGTCCCTCTGCACGGGAAAGTCCTTTTTCGATATTTCGTGAAAGAGCACGACGCAGCCCGATTTCAGGATGGACATCCAGAAGCAGCGTAATGTTCGGCCATAACCCTTGCGTTGCTACTTCATTAAATGAATGTAACAAGCTTGGGTCAAGTCCTCGACCATACCCTTGGTACACGACAGTGGAATCTGCATATCTATCACAAAGCACAACCTTACCAGCTTCAAGTGCTGGCTTAATAACCTGTGATACATGCTGTGCTCTGTCCGCAAGATACATAAACAGCTCTGCTTCACTTGTAATATCGGTATTGGCAACATCAAGCAGCAATGCACGCAATGTTTTACCTAGTTCGCTTCCTCCCGGCTCACGGGTAAGCAAAACTTCATACCCTTCTGATTCAAGCCAAGCGTGCAACCTTTTTAAAACGGTACTTTTACCGGAACCTTCCATTCCCTCTAAAGAAATAAACATATACATCCTTACTACTGCCCTAAGCAGAGCTTTCACAGGCTAGGCTCTGTCTTCACAGGATACTGACAAAGCTATTTTTTATACTATTTTTTCGCCGACAGGTAACGCATTGAAGCTCTCTGCCTTCCCTTCAAACGAGTCTTTTCTGTTTGCTGCTCATGTTTTTCACTGCAATTATAAGCGAATAGAAAAACAATAGTGCCCACCGACCAGTTCCCTACTCATCGCCACTTATAGAAGTGGGTGGTGGCGCTACTGTGAATGCTTCAGATGAACCACTCACAGCGGTATCACCAAAAACGTCCTGCGAGAACGCATTTGGTTCCGGTGGTGTCATAGTCGGTTTAAAAATAAATCGACCAAGTGTATTCTGGTACGGAGTCCAGCCAGTATCGCCATATTCAAAATCACTGAATAAACCACGAAGCTGGGCAAGCTTTGCATCAATGTTATCCGCATAATGCAACACGAGCGCTTCTGCGGTAGCTGGAAGCACTGGGGAACCCCATTCCCGTTGACCATGGTGTCCAAGAATCAAATGTTTAAAATGCATTTGCAACTCAGCGGACAAACCGGAAGCAGCAAGATACGGTTCTACCTTTTCCAGTCCGATATTGATATGCCCGATAAGACGACCTTCGTCAGTATAATCTTTGACAAGCCCCGCGCTTAATTCCCATGCCTTGCCGATGTCATGAAAAATTGCACCTGCAAGCAGCACCTGACGATCAAGCTCTGGATAATGGTCGCAAAGTTTCATGCAAAGTTCAGCGACAGAAAGGGAGTGCTCCAACAATCCGCCAAGATATGCATGATGCACATTCTTAGCACCGATTGCATTTTTAAACCGAGCAGAAATTTCTTCATCGACAAGTGCAGATTCTACAAATGTCATCCAAGGTGCATAGGTGAATACTGAAGTACACATTGCCAGCAGATCAGCGTACATATCGTCAGGATGACGCTCAGCAGCTGCAACAAAGTCGCCCATATCCAATTCAGCAATATCTTCAGGCGTAAGAATTTTCATATGCTCGATATTTATATCTAAAATATCACGATATGTGCTTGCACGTCCTTTCACTGCCAGCATTTGTCCGGCTGCAATTTCTGGAAACTGCTGTGCAAGTGGACTCCATGCTTTAGCGCCTATTGCGCCTGTCATATCAGACAGTTCAAGTCTCCAGTAAGGACCATTGCGTGCCTGAGCAAGCGTTGCCTGCGTAATAGCAAAAATGCTAAGCACTTCATCATTATTGGAAATATCCCGAACAAATTGTATTTTTTTGAGGTCCATTCTATACCCTGAAGAAATAAAAAATTACGCTTTAGAAAAATCACACTTTCTAACTACGTACCAATTAAACCATACTCAACGACAAAATTTCAGAAGGAATGATTCCAACCAGTATGGCGATATGATTCCTGCTTTTCCAACACGTTGTCAAACCATTTGATAGCTGCAAATACAAGTATTGATTAGAGGTACCTATGATTATAGCACTCACAAACGATGACGGCATTCAAGCTCCGGGCTTGCGCGCCATATATAAAGCGCTTGTTGCCGCAGGGCACACTGTGCATTGCGTAGCTCCAGTTACGGAACAATCTGCTGTAGGTCACGCTGTGACTATTTCCATGCCACTCAGAATAAAAGAATTCCAAGAAAACGGCTTTCGTGGAAAAGGAGTATACGGAACACCGGTAGACTGCGTCAAACTGGGACTCAGCAGCCTTATTGAGGATACAATTGACTTGGTTATATCAGGCATTAACTCCGGCGCGAACGTAGGGCCGGACATTCTTTACTCTGGAACAGTCTCCGCAGCAACAGAAGGTGCCAGCATGGGCTATCCTTCCATGGCAGTTTCTTTTGATAACTTCCGCCCCGAAGATCTATCCGGTCAGGCAGAATTTGCTGTCCAGCTTGCGGAAAATCTTCCATGGAACGCACTCCCTAAACGCTGCGTAGTTAATGTAAACTTCCCTGATCGCCCTATGGAGCAAACAAAAGGTCTGCGAGTATGCCCACAGACAAGCGCCACATGGAAAGACTGGTACGTCCACAAAACAGACCCGCGCGGCGGCAGCTACTGGTGGCTTGACGGTAAAATTCCACCGGAAGATGTTGCAATGGGAACAGACCGTGACCTTTTAACCGAAGGCTACGTCACCCTTACCCCTCTTAAATTTGACTTTACAGACGATGAAACAATGTCTGCCCTTTCCGTACTGAATATGGATCAGGATTAGCGCTCAATTTCGAACAACAGCATGCTGTGGCTGCGCTGAAACCTCTACTTTTAGTGCAGCACAACATGCACAAATCGATTCTCTAAAAAGCAAGAAAAACTATAACGTAAACGGTTATTCACAATTTTTTTTAAGAAAAGTGCTCCTAGCTATTGCAGTTTGTTTACTTTGCTTTTATGAGCACCACGTGTAAAGTACACATGTTTGACGTCACTGCGGATTTTTATCCTGACGGCAATATGTATTATAGATGAATAAAGCTTATCCACTCCGGTCTCTTTGTACATACATCGTGGCGATCAAATGCGCTGCCAGTGTAAACGGTTAACTTTCCGTGCGACCCCAACCGCGCCCATGGTCGAACACTTCTTTATGTAACAAAGTGGCAGGGTTAAGCTTATACTTTTTGTATCAGTAATCATGGAATTACGATATGTTCTACGTAGTATCATGATTACCGTAATATTTTATGAGGAGGTTATTATGCCACTTATCGGTACTACAGAGATGTTTGCTCGCGCATACAAAGAAGGCTACGCAGTTGGTGCGTTTAACGTAAACAACATGGAAATCATTCAGGGTATCATGGAAGCAGCTCAAGAAGAAAAAGCTCCTCTTATCCTTCAGGTTTCCGCCGGTGCACGCCGTTATGCAGGACAAACTTACATTAAAAAGCTTATTGAAGCTGCTCTCGTAGAAACTGATCACCCGCTTGCCTTGCATCTTGACCATGGACAGGACTTTGAAATTTGCAAGCAGTGCATCGACGGTGGTTTCACCTCCGTAATGTACGACGGTTCACACCTCGACTTTGAAGAGAACATTGCCGTTACCAAACAGGTAGTTGAATACGCTCATGAGCGCGGCGTTGTTGTTGAAGCTGAACTCGGTCGCCTTGCTGGCATTGAAGATGATGTTCATGCCGAAGAGTCCATATACACTGATCCCGATCAGGCAGTAGAATTTGTAGAACGCACTGGTTGTGACTCTCTTGCTATTGCTATCGGTACCAGTCACGGCGCATACAAATTCAAAGGCGAAGCCCGTCTTGATTTTGCGCGTCTTGAAAAGATCTCCAACATGCTCCCTGAGTACCCTATTGTACTCCACGGCTCTTCTTCCGTGCCACAGGAGTTTGTTGAAATGGCAAACAAGTACGGCGGGGACATTGGTTCTGCTAAAGGTGTACCGGAAGAACTTTTGCGTAAGGCAGCAACCTTTGGTGTTTGTAAAATTAACATTGATACAGACATTCGTCTTGCAATGACCGCAAACATTCGTAAGCATTTTGCAGAAAACCCATCTCATTTTGACCCACGCCAGTACCTCAAGCCAGCTCGTCAGGCTGTAAAAGATATGGTTCAGCACAAAATTAAGCACGTGCTGGGCTGTTCTAACAAGATTTAACTAGAACTACCGCTAGGGAGCTTTCTCATGGCTGTGAAGCTTGGTATCAACGGTTTTGGTCGTATTGGTCGCTATCTCGTTCGTCTTCTTATTGACGATTCAGAACTTGAAATTGCTGCTATTAACGCGCGCGCAGACAACGAGTCTCTTGCTCACCTCTTCAAATACGATTCCGTTCACGGAACCTTTAACGGAGATGTTGAAGCAAACGAAGAAGGCTTTAAGGTAAACGGTAAACAGATTGTAGTTACACGTTGCGCACGCGGCGAATGGAAATGGGGCGAACTCGGAGTCGAGATCGCCGTAGAAACCACCGGTACCATTAAAGACCGCGACGGTCTTGCTGAGCACATTGCATGCGGTGCAAAGAAATCTGTAATTTCTGCACCCGGCAACGGCGTAGATGCCACAATTGTAATGGGTGTTAATGACGACACCTACGATGCTGAAAAGCATCACGTACTTTCTAATGCATCTTGCTCTACAAACTGCCTTGCTCCGGCAGCTAAGATCATCAATGATGCGTTCGGCATCAAACATGGTCTTATGACAACCATTCATGGTTACACCATGGGGCAACGAATCCTTGACGGTTCCCACAAAGACCTGCGTCGCGCTCGCGCGGCTGGCATGTCTATGATCCCGACAACTACAGGCGCAGCAAAAGCTGTTGGACTGGTTCTTCCTGAACTCGCAGGCAAGCTTGATGGAATGGCTATTCGCGTACCAATCCCTGACGGCTCCCTCATTGACCTCACCTGCACTGTTGAAAAAGACACCACCGCAGAAGAGGTTAATGCAGTTCTTAAAGCTGCTGCTGAAGGGTCTATGAAAGACCACCTTGGCTACTCTGATGAACCGCTTGTTTCCGTTGATTACATCGGAGACACCCACGGCGGCGTAGTCGATAGCCTCTGTACCAGCGTAATGGATGGTAACATGGTCAAAGTTCTTGTCTGGTATGACAACGAAGCTGGCTTTACCAACCAACTCGCACGCCTTCTGAGAAAAGTTGGCGCCTCCCTGTAGAAAACTCATCTGAGTACAAATAAAAAGCCCGCTGTACATTAGTACAGTGGGCTTTTTATTTTTTAGGTACATGTTCCCCGATGAGCAACAGGGAGAAACGTAACAGTAACAGCCCATAGCCACACATAAGAAAAGCCCTCGATGCATAAACACCGAGGGCTTCATTAGTATCGTGCGATCAAACTACAGTTCGTTCGGCAGTTCCTGAAGTTCAGAGTACTTGAACACAGGACCGTCTACACAAACGTATTTATCACCAATGTTGCAACGACCACAGAGACCGACGCCACACTTCATACGTTTTTCGAGAGTAGTAATGATTTTGTCATCTTTAAACCCAAGCTCGTTAAGAGCCATGAGAGTAAATTTAATCATGATTGGAGGTCCACAAGTTACAGCGTAGCCGCTGTTATCTGGACCAATCTCTTTAAGCACGTTCGGGATAAGACCTGTTTTTTCCCAAGGATTTTTGCCCCATTCTTCGTCTGGGTTATCCACGGTAAGAACAACGTCAATGTCATCACGACCAAGCCATTCTTCAATATCGTACTTGTAGCTCAAGTCCTGAGGAGAACGAGCACCGTACAGAAGAGTGATTTTGCCGTAGTCGTCACGGTTATCCAGCATGTACACAAGAAGTGTACGCAGAGGAGCCATACCGATACCACCACCAATAAAAGTAACGTCCTGACCTTTCATTTCTTCAGTCGGGAATGCGTTACCAAGTGGAGCACGAACGCCTACGGAGTCACCAGCTTTCAACTGATGAATACGTGAAGTTACTTCACCTACGAGCATTACGGAGAACTGAAGGTAGTCCATGCGAGTTGGAGAAGAGTTGATTACGAAGGTGGATTCACCGCTACCGAAAACAGAAAGCTGACCAACCTGTCCCGGTTCGAAGGTGAATTTTTTCATAACATTTTCATCATCAAAACGTACACGGAACGTTTTAATGTTGGATGTCTCTTCTACAACTTCCAAAACAGTAGCCATATCCGGCAGAATTGGATTAGCCTTCATTACTTAGACTCCTTCTCGGCGCCGCGAGTCTGTGCTGCTTTAACAATAGCGCGAATATCCACAGAAGCAGGACAGCTTTTAATGCAACGACCACAACCGCAACATCCAATATGCTTATCGTATGTATTAGGAATGTATGCGAACTTATGATTCACACGGTTTTTAAGGCGGTTAGCTTTGATAGAACGTGGGTTATGCCCGCTACCTTCCAATGTGTACTGGAAGCTCATGCAGGTATCCCATGAACGTACGCGTTTGCCTGTTGTACCGGTTGGTTCATCAGTGATGTTGAAACAGTAACAGGTAGGACAAAGGTATGTACAAGCACCACAGCTGATACAACCGGCAGCCTGCTCTTCCCAGAACTCAGCGTCATCAAACGCAGCAAGAAGCTTCTCAGGTGCGTCGGAGAAGTCATGTGCTTCGCCAAGTAATTCACGAGTAGCTTTTTTAACTGCTTCTGCTTCAGCACATTTGTCACCACCGTCAGCAAAGAAGGATGCTTCAAGCATCTTTGCGCCACGGTCGTTCACAGCTTCAGCAGTGTAGCCGCCCTGTACAGGAGTAAGCAGAACGTCAGAACAGTCTGTGTCTGCCGGACCGCTACCAACTTCATGACAGAAGCAAGTAGATTCAACTTTAGTACATGCAATAGTAACGTGCAGTGTGTTTTCACGACGTGTTGCGTAGTAAGGATCACGAATGCGATCATTATCGAACACTCTGTCAAACACACTCATACCGCGAGTACCACATGGACGCGCACCGAAAACTACTGCACGCTCGCGCGGCAGAGTTTCTTTAATGCGAACAGAGGTACCATCCTGATTTTCAGGATCTTTGTCGTATTTATAGGTAAGCAGAGTTTCTGTTTGCGGGAACACTGCTTCTTTCGATGAGCGAACAGGCATACGGTCAAGAACCGGCTTACGCCCTTCTGCAAACGGACGGAAGGTTACGGAACCGCCGTCCTCCACCGGAACAAACACTACGTGATCTTTTGCAAGAGCTTCGATCCACTTAGTGGTGTCTTCGTTTGAGATAAATTTGCAAGCCATGACTAGTGCCGCTCCTCGATAGTTGGTTCTTCCACTTTAAACTGCATAAGCGGAGGAGTATCTTCTGCGTTGGTTCCTGCATTGTATGCGAAAACATCGCGAACAATACCGGCCATTTTGCGTCGTAACAGCATAATTGGAATATCCATTGGACATGCACGTTCACATTCACCGCACTCTACGCAACGACCAGTAAGGTGCATTACGTGAATCATCTGGAACATGAGGTTGTTCTGCACGTCAACGTCTTCGCTCAGCCATTTAGGCTCACGGGAGTTCGCAAGACAATGGTCTTTACATACGCACATTGGACATGCGTTACGGCATGCATAACAACGGATGCAACGGCGCATCTGATCCTGCCAGAAAGCAAAACGCTCTTCCAAAGAAAGCTTTTCAAATTCTTCGAGAGCCTTATCCTGCTCAGATTCTGGCTGCTTATCAGATTTTTCACCAGCAAAGTGAGTACACTGCAAGGTGTTCGGGTAAGAACATGTTAAACACTTGTCCGCACATACTTCTACGAACGGTACAGTTTCTTTCTTACCTTCAACTACGAGGCTTACAGTTGAACCATCATTTTCAATAGACTCGATAAAGCCGATGTTGCCAAAACGAGCCTGAAGTTTTGCATGGTTCAAAACACCACTACAGCCAAAACCGAAGATGGTGAGGTCTTCTTCTTTAAGAAGATCTTCCTGAATAAGCTGGATAACGGAACGGGAATCACACCCTTTCAGCACAAGACCAACTTTCTTGCCACCGCGCATTTCACGCAGGTAGGAAGAAGGGTTCACTACGCAGAATTCGTTAACTACCAGCTTATCAATATCAGCTTCGGAGCGGATAAAGAGAGGGCGAGTGTGCAATGCATCAAAGCCCTCCTGCCAACCGATAACTACATCCAGCTCAGGCAATGCCTGACGGATTTGTTCTTTAAGTTCTGCAAGAGCCTGCATTACGCTTTCTCCTTATGGCACGGGCACTGCTCACCAAGGGAAACAGCAGCCGCGATTTCTTTCAGACACTCTTCGTCATAGCCGGTGCCGCCAGAAATTTTCGGAGCGGGACCGAGATCGCGAATGCGTTCTGTAAAGGAGGTTACAACATCCTGCCAGCGCTGACCTTCGGATGCAGAAACCCATGTGTAATGGAAGCGTTCCGGATCAATACCGGTAACGGACAGGAACTGCTTGAGCATTTCAAAACGGCGACGTGCGTAGAAGTTACCTTCTGCGTAGTGACAGTCACGAGGGTGACAGCCGGATACGAGAACGCCATCTGCACCGCTAAGAAGTGCGCGTGCAATGAACAGCGGGTCGATACGACCAGAACAAGGTACGCGGATTACGCGCAAATCTGTAGGCTGTTCAAAACGTGCAACACCAGCGGTATCTGCACCACCGTAGGAGCACCAGTTACACAGAAAACCAACAATACGAAGATCGTGACCTTCTGTTAAAAGTCCAGTTGAGCCTGACATAAGGCGTTAACCTCCGCGAGAATCTGGTTGTCTGTAAAGTGCTGTAGCTGGATAGCACCCTGAGGACAGGTAACGGTACAAATACCGCAACCCTGACATACTGTTTCAATAACTTCAGCTTTTACGTTACCTGCACGGTCAGTCACTTCTTTAATAGCGCCGAACGGACAAGTAGTAGCACACTTCAGGCAGCCTACGCAGCGAGATGCATTAACGCTGGAAACCTGAGGGTCACTTTCAAGCTTATCTTTAGAGAACAGGGTCATTACCTTAGCTGCTGCTGCACTACCCTGACCAACGGAAGTAGGAATATCTCTAGGACCTACACAAGAACCTGCAAGGTACACACCGGCGGTGTTTGTTTCTACAGGTTTAAGTTTAGGGTGAGCTTCCATGAAGAATCCGTAGGAGTCGTAGGAAATACGCATTTTTTCAGCAAGTGCAGGTGCGTTTTTAGCACTTTCCGCACCAACAGCCAGAACTACGAGATCTGCTTCCACTTCTACCTGAGTGCCAGCGAGAGTATCCGCACCACGTACGATGTACTTGTCGCCTTTAGGGTAGATCATGGACACGCGACCACGAAGGTACTGCACGCCGTACTGTTCCTGTGCTCTACGGGTAAATTCGTCATACCCTTTACCAGGGGAACGAATGTCCATGTAGAAAACGTAGGAATCAGAATCAGGGATATGGTCTTTAGTAAGAATTGCCTGTTTTGCTGTGTACATGCAGCAGAAACCGGAGCAGTATGGACGACCAACGGCAGGATCACGAGAACCTACACACTGTACGAACACAACTTTTTTCGGCTCTTTACCGTCAGAAGGACGTACAATATGACCGCCGGTAGGACCGGATGCGTTCATAAGACGTTCGTACTGAAGGGAAGTGATAACGTCCGGGTACTGACCTGCACCGTACTGTTTGTACACAGAGTGGTCGAACATATCGTAACCGGTCGCTGCGATGACTGCGCCGACTCTTTCGGTCAGCACTTCATCCTTCTGTTCAAAGTCAATGCACTTGGTAGGACAAATTTTAGCGCAAACGCCACATTTGCCTTTCTTGAGCATTAAGCAGCCTTTCGGATTGATAGCAGCTTTCTTTGGAATAGCCTGCGGGAACGGAATGTTGATGGCTGTACATTTGGAAATGCCTTCGTTGAATTCATCAACGTTTTTCTTACTTGGGCATTTTTCCATACATGCACCACAACCGGTACAGTTATCCCAGTTTACGTATGTAGCTTTTTTGCGCACCTGCACTTCAAAGTTACCAACGTAGCCGTCAATTTTCTCAACCTCAGACATTGCATACAGCGTGATATTTTCATGCTGTGCTACGTCTACCATTTTAGGGCCGAGAATACAGGAGGAACAGTCAACGGTCGGGAATGTTTTGTCGATTTTTGCCATTTTGCCGCCGATGGACTGCTCACGCTCAACCATCACGACCTCGTAGCCAGCATCTGCACAATCAAGGGCAGCCTGAATACCGGCAACACCACCACCGATAACAAGAACGCGTTTGTTTACATCGAACTTGTTAGCGTACAGTGGAAGGTTGTTACGCAGCTTGGCAACAGCAATTTCAACAAGTTCAAACGCTTTTACTGTGTTGCGTTCCTTGTTTTTACCAATCCAGGAAACATGTTCGCGGATGTTTGCCATTTCGAGCATGTATTTGTTGAGACCTGCACGCTCAAGAGCACGGCGGAAAGTAGGCTCGTGCATACGTGGTGAACAGGAAGCAACAACAACACCATCAAGGTTGTGCTCTTTAATAGCTTCAATAATTTCATTCTGTCCCGGCTCGGAACAGGTGTACATAGTGTCTGTTGTAAACACTACGTCCTGTAACATCTTTGCTTGCTCCGCTACAGCCGGACAGTCAACAGTAGCCGCGATGTTACTGCCGCAATGGCAGACAAATACGCCTATACGCATACTCTCTCCTTGCTATAAAACGCCAGCAAAACGCAGACGAGGTGTCGGGTCTACTACGAGTTTGGACAAGCCAACCTCTTCCGCAGAAAGACCAAGAGCCAAACCGAGCAGCTGTGTAAAGTACACAACCGGAATATCGTAACGGGTGCCGTTTGCACGGTTTACCTGTCCCTGACGAAGATCAAGGTTCATCTGGCATAATGGACAGGCAGTTACAATAATCTCTGTGTTCAGGCTATCTGCAACATCAAGCAGACGACCGGAAAGCTCAGTAACAATGTCTTTCTTCGGCATACCGGCAGCAGCACCGCAGCATTCAACTTTAAGCGGGAAAGGCAGTACAGTTGCGCCACACGCTTCCATGATCTTATCCATTGCCATTGGATTTTCAGGATCATCAAACTGCATGAGTTCCGGTGGACGGTTCATAATGCAGCCGTAGTAACAAGCTACGTTAAGGTCTTTAAGCGGTTTAACAACAGCCTTTTTGATAGCGTCCAGCCCAACTTTTTCTACGATAAGCTGCAATGTAGAAACAACGCTTGCAGCTTCCTCACAAGATTCATCGAGAAGTTCTTCTACCTTCGGGCGGTAGTTTTCATCTGCGATTTTATGTGATGCTGTGCGAAGGTTAGCAAGACAGCTAGGACAAGGAGTAATAACCTCATCCTGACCCTGTTTTGCTGCAAGTACGAGGTTACGTGCAGAAAGAGCAGCAGAAAGAGTGTGGTTTACTGTATGAGCCGGAGTGGAGCCGCAACAGCTCCAATCGTCGATTTCATTAAGCTCGATACCGAGCTTTTTACAGACTGCGCGGGTGGATTTGTCATATTCTACAGACGTTCCACTACCGGAACAGCCCGGGTAGTATCCTACAGAAATGGACATTAACTGTTCTCCTTGGCAGCGCCGCGTTCTCTGAAACGTTTGAAGATTTCAGAAACGTGTTCTTTACCGCGAATTTCGTGCGGTTTAATCGAAAGCTTATTTTTAGGGAGCATAGCTGGAGCAAGATCAACGTCTGTCCAGAATCTACCTGTTTTAGTGATGTATGAAGCCGTTACGCCAAGCTCATACACACGACCGTGCTTTTCGACTGACTCAAGGAAAGCGTCACCAAAAGCTTTAACGTTACGCTCAGTTGCGTAACCAGCTTCGCGTGCCATATGACGCAGAACATCCATAATTTTGGCAACATCAATACTGTTTGGACAACGAGTTGTACAGGACTGACAAGTAGCACACAGCCAAATAGAATGGCTTTTAAGAACGGCATCACGCTGACCAAGCTGCACAAGACGCATTATGCGACTAACAGAAAGGTCATACGCGAAATTATAGGGACAGCCAGCAGTACAGTTGCCACACTGGTAACAACTTAGCACATTCTGTCCGCTTCTCTCCTGAACTTCACGGATGAATTCTTTATCCGGTGAGTTAAGAGGGATAGTTTCCATGGCTCCTCCGAGTGTTAACTGAAAAAGGCAGCAAATTGGCATAAACACATGCCGTGAACACCTGTTCAGTAATCGTGATACAAAGAAAAAAAGACGAATGAGGTACTTACAAACCCCAATTGATATACCTCAAGCGCAAGGTAAAAAGATTGCGAGAGCAATACGTTCAGAAAAATACTCCGAAGAGCACCGTTTTTTTGTTGCTTGAACCCACAAGAAACAACATTCCGGTTATCTTCGGTAGTGGTGTGCTTTACCTTGCGCAATATACTCTTCAACGTTGAGGCTACTCGTTGTGCGGGTACCAATCACACAAGCCTACCCCAAAGTGTATCACACTATTTATAAACATAGACTAACGCCGCTAACAAGCATTGGCAACCCGTATAGTCGTTTTTTTTGGATTTATCCATTGAAGAAAAAAATATATTTATCAACAAGTTATGAAAATACTATCAACTTAACTATCTATTTTTACTCAATTTTTCAAAAAAAGTGTAAGCGGTTCAGAAAATTCTTCAATCATTTACGCCTGTTATTTTTGATTGAACACTCAATCACTACAAGCAAAGCACGCCATTCCATGCACACATAAAAACGGGAAAAAAAGTGAAACTATATTCACTCTTTTTCCCGTTTACCAGCCCGAAGGCTCGGAGTGTTTCCATTGGCCGGAGGCGTCCCTCCGGCGCTTTATGTGCAAACAGGCAGCGTGCCCGTCCTGCGCTACACAACCTGTATTATGCCCACAAAACGCAAGCCTACCATGATTTCAAATCGTAAAAGCACTTTTATAACAGATAAATACACAATAACACATGTACCTATCCATCACTTCCACTTATGACGGGTTCTTTACTGCTCCACATATTTTCAGTAGGTTATCCTACAACTATTGCTTCAGAACAAGGAACTAGTATGCCCGGATATAAAGGACACCTTGCAGGTGGCGCAGCGTTAGGGGGCAGCACCATAGCTGCCGCAGTTTATTTTTCATATCTTCCAAAAGACATATGGCTTCTGGCAGCACTTTTTTCCATCGCAGTTATGGCATCATTGTTTCCAGATACGGACACCGAATCCAAAGGGCAAAATTTTTTCTACTCCATAATGGCTCTCACCGACGTAGTACTTATCATTAATAAATATTATGAGTGGGCAGCGATTTTAGGATTATTTGCCATGCTTCCGGCATTAGGAAAACACAGAGGCTGGACGCATACATGGTGGGCTATGCTCATTGTTCCGGCTCCTATCATGATTCTTCCTTGGATATTTTTTAGGGAAGACTGGATGGTAACCCTGCCCTTCTACTTAGCCGCAGTAGTCGGATATTTTTCTCACCTGCTGCTGGACAGAGAGTTTTAACACAAAAAATCCTGCTGAACCAATTCAGCAGGATTTTTTTACCATTGTCATTATGTGACGCGTATACCATGGGAGCCATCATAATAAAAATTACATGCGCCCATGAATTGTGAGATACAAGTCACCCACCCAGCCGCCAATTTTACGTCCCAGCTTACGCAAGCGTATGGGATAGCCCACACGAAAATCAGCAGGCAGTGTAATTTCCAAATTTCGAGTACCACCGCTTAACCCTTGCGAAAGAGTTAAGCGTACCTTGGCTCCGGGACGCAAGTTTTGCATCGGCAAATGCATTACCTGATTATCATCAAGCTGTCGTTGCAGCCACCCTTTTACGCCGCCTGTCATATCTACAGAAATATCTCTGTCACCCCACTGCATGGAAAGCTTACGCTTTTTGGGTGCAGGTGCCGGTCTGCTGCCGTCACGGCGTATCTCACTGTAAATATCTTCAAAAACACGCTTTGCAAACGGGTCATTTAAAATTTCATTTAAGACAGATTCTTTAGAATAACCACGCTGTTCTTTATTCCAGAATGAATCGTCAAATTCTTGCCGTGGTTTATTGTATGTATCACCACTTGCAGCGGTTTTATTCTTTTGGGCATCAAAGTTTGTTTTTGCTTTTCGATACGCAGCACGGGCACGATCACGAACTGACTCATCACGGGAGGCACGCTGTGACCTGTAACCACTGGCAGCAGAGCGCGGTCTACCTGATGATTCGCGTCGTTGTGATGTAGTTCTTCTACCGCCAAACGCTTCATCCTTAGCACTGGAAGTGATAATGACGTATGCTTCATTCAGCTTCTGGAATTTACGTGACGCATCAGGATCATCAGGGTGCAAATCCGGATGCAGTTCAAACGCCCGCTTACGGTATGCTTGTTTTACAACATCTTCAGATGCCCCGTTCGGCACATTCAATAATTTATAGCAATCGCGTAGTGTCACGGTTCCTCCATAGAAACAGCATGCAAGCAGGAGCAAAGCTTGCAATCCATATGTACTGAACAGAATTTCTCTGCGCACAGTAACGCTTCAAGAAAAATACCTTTTATATACACAGCATGGAAATTAAGCCAGTTTTACCTGAAAAAGCGTTTGCTCCATTTTACTTGTATATAAGCAGATACAACTTAGGCACGCATCATACAATAACGCACCGCAACTGCACGGAATATACAACATTCTAACAGTATATATAAAAAAAGGCCGGTTTCATAAAAGTACACTCTTATGAATACCCAGCCTTTCAGAAAAATCGCAACGCGTAAGGTTATGCCCTCTTATTCATCATCTAAGATAAGAGCACGAGCCTCACAGTGTTTGTCACTGGCAAGCAAATTATGTTCGCGCAAATAGTCTCGACCTTGCGCTGCAAATTCATCATGGCTTACATCTCTTCGGATGCCCGGGCAAAAGTCTTTAGCCATTTCCCAAGACTCCGAATCAACAATGTTACCACGGAAATACGGCCATGCACGACAAATATCCGGCTTAGCAATATGTACGCCGCAGCCTTTAGATTGTACAAAGAATATACAGTAGTTATCTTCACCTACACGAATTCTTAGTTTGCCGTCTTTTACTTCGCCATATTTTTCTGTAAATTCTTCGGCAGACATCTGTAAGTGTTCGGTAATGCGAACAAGGTCTGTCGGGCTGACAATAATACCGCCCTCACCTTCACAACAATGTCCACACATCTGGCAATCAAATGCTTCTTTCATTTATATACTCTCCAAACCGAGTCTGCTGTGTTCAACCATAATGCATTTATCTTCAACAACAGCAATCTCATTGGCAGCAAGTTTTTCGCCAGCGTCCTGACTTCTGATTCCAGACTGCATCCAGAACATGTTCGGCTTATGCTCCAACGCAAGCACCTCGTCTGCATGGGCTGCACAATACTGAGATGCACGGAATACATTAACAATATCAATTGGAACAGGGATATCTGCTATGGACTTATATGTGACTAAACCCCATACATTCTGCCGAACAGGATGCACTGGAATAACAGTATATCCTTGATCGATAAGATACGTTCCAACCCTATCGACAGGCTGACCAGCCTTATCTTTGGCACCGATTATCGCAATCACCTTTGCATCGGTAAGAGCTTTACGCATGGATTCATCAAAAATCATAATTTCCTCTCAGAAAAAAATACAAGGCAGTCAAAGTAGCTGCCTCCGGCTGACAATAAATCTGGAGACCATTGTAGCATATTGCCTTCAGCAACATACTAAATAACCGCCTACGTCAATCACTGGTTTCTGTATACTGTATTTGATATGAACACCAGAAGTTCATAACACCATTGCTCACAGAGTCAGATTGGCATATAACCAACTGGCATATCTAAGGAGCTATTATGACAAAGATTCTACCAGTTATCGAAAAAATACCTGCGGAAGAGCTTGCATTACGCCATGCACGATGCCGCGACATACTCAACCGGTTTATGCCGGAAGCCTCCGGCATGCTCGTATTCTCCCGTATCCAGCTCTACTACCTGACAGGTACTCTGGCTAACGGAATCTTCTGGCTACCTAAAGAGGGTAAGCCCGTTCTCATGGCTCGGCACGGCATAGAACGATGCAGGCTTGAAAGCGCAATTGAGGAGATTCATCCATTCCGCTCATTTAGCGATATAGAATCCATCGTTAGCAATGCTGGAAGTCCGCTTCTTCCAGCAGAAGCCGCAGATGTGGCGGTAGATTTTGCAGGACTCACATGGCAGCTCGGCGATCTTCTACGAAAAAAATTACCACACCTTTCTTTTATCCCATGTGATCGCGTTCTCACAGCAGCACGCTCTGTTAAGACAGAGTGGGAATTGAAAAAACTTCGCCTCAGTGGTGCGCGCCATCACAAAGCATTATACCACGACCTCCCCCGCAAGCTGCACATTGGCATGACAGAACGTGACGTTGCTCACAGGTCATGGGAAATATTTTTTGCTAAGGGACATTGCGGAATGTTACGCATGAACACATTTGGCGAAGATATTTTCCTTGGTCATATTGCCGCAGGTGAATCTGGAAACTACCCAAGCCATTTTAATGGCCCACTAGGATTAATGGGGGAACATCCAGCGACACCGTTCATGGGCTACTCCGGCAAAGTTTGGCGCAGCAAGTCACCATTGACTGTTGATATCGGCTTTGCTCTGGAAGGTTACCACACTGATAAAACACAAGTGTATTGGGCTGGCTCTCGCAGTTCCATTCCTGATATTGTCCGAAACGCACACGACACCTGCATTGAAATTCAACAAACTCTCGCTGCTGAGCTTCGAGTCGGCAGTACTCCTTCACTCTTATACAAAAAAGCTCTTTCAATGGCAGAACGTGCCGGATTTGAAGATGGTTTCATGGGGCTTGGCAACAACAAAGTGAAATTCGTTGGGCACGGCATCGGACTTGGGATTGATGAACATCCTGTTATTGCAACTGGCTTTGACGCCCCCTTGGAAAAAGGCAACGTCATTGCACTGGAGCCAAAGATAGGCATACAAGGCATTGGTATGGTCGGCGTCGAAAACACATTCGAAATAACAGATAACGCTAGCACATGTCTGACAGGTGATTCATTCGAGATGATTTGCATTGAATAACTTGTTTTAACTATATTTTTGGTTAGCATGGTTGAATCTTCCAATCATGCTAGCTAAAAATTTGGAAATCCATCATAACATGAATATGAAACAGACAAAGCGACTTTATACTCTCATTACAACTTTCCTGCTTGTACTGGCTGCAACTTCTCTTGCCCTTGCGGCAGACGCACCTGTACAATTTTCTGCTGAACCTTTCATTTCAGCGAGCCAAGATAACGCCATTGTCATCAAAATGCAGATTACACCTGATGCCGAGTACCATTTCTATTCACGACAACAAGGTGACACAGGCAAACCAACATCCATTGCTGTCTCCCCTTCTCCGGAAGGGACAACTGTACGGTATCCTGCCGGAGTTAAATCTCCCGACCCGATTTTAAAGAATAAAACAACGTACCTTTATGAAGGTGCAGAAGAATTTTATATTACCATTCCCGATGCAAAAGCGGGTAAAGCAGACCTGACAGTCTCTCTTCTTCTTTGTTCTAATGTCCGGTGTGCACCGGTACGCAAATCTATTCCTGTCACATGGAAGACTGACACGTTGACCGAAGCAGAAACGCAGCCGTGGTGGAAACAATATTCAGCCATCACACCAGTTGCACCGGATACGGCTGTACGTAGTTCCACACCTTCTAGTAGCAAAAATGCAGACCTTGCTAAAAAATTGGGCGTACAACTGCCATCATCTTCCGGTTCCGGCAAAAGCCTGTCTTCGAGTTTGCATGGCAAAACGTCTTCGCTAGGGGGAACCACATCATCTGAAACGTCCGTTTCGCTCATGCCCAAACGCAACCTTGCCCCAAAGCATGAGTACAAATTCACGCCCCGCTACTTTCTGAAAGCACTGGAAGTTTCAACACTTGGCAAAGCAATACTTTTCGGTTTGATTGCTGGCTTTATCCTTAACTTTATGCCGTGCGTTTTGCCTGTCATCAGTTTAAAGCTTTCATCACTGGTTGCAGCTGCACAAATTACAGATGACCAACACCGCAAGCATATGTTCCGTGAGCACAACTTGTACTTTGCTCTCGGCATTCTTACATGGTTCTCCCTCCTTACAATTGTGCTCACCAGCTTTGGTCTGGCATGGGGACAACTTTTCCAAAATGAAAACCTGCTGATTGGGCTGACTATCCTTATTTTTGTGCTCGCATTATCTATTTTCGATATATTCCCGCTTCCGATGTTCAGCCTTACAGGACGTGGCACACAAAACGGTAACGACAAATGGAGTGCCTATTCAACAGGACTACTTTCCACAGTATTGGCAACGCCTTGCAGTGGTCCATTTCTTGGCGGCGTCTTAGGCTGGGCTTTTTTACAACCTGTTGGTATTCTGGTTATTATTTTTCTTTCTGTAGGATTGGGAATGGCTCTGCCATATCTTGCCATGGCTGTTGTGCCAGACTTAATTAACCGCTTCCCGCGCCCCGGAGCATGGACAGGCACGCTCTCTCATATTGTCGGATTTTTCCTCATGGGAACAGTTGTGTACATGCTCTATGTACTTCCAATAGAAATCCTCCCCGACATGCTTATAGTCCTTTGGGCATCAGCTATTGCTGCATGGGCATGGGGACGTTTCTCAGGACTCTCATTTTCCAGAAAGCGGAACATTATTGTGCGATCTCTATGCGCCCTCTTTGTTGTTCTCACCATGTCTGTAGCGCTTAAAGAAGAACCACAAGCACGGCGTTGGAATTCGTTTACACCTGACCTGTTTTTCACCGAATTCAAAAACAAGCGCATAATCGTAGATTTTACAGCCGACTGGTGTCCGAACTGCAAAGTATTAGAACGTACAGTACTCACACCGGAAAATCGTCTCCGGTGGGAAGAAAAGTACAATGTGATATTCATTAAAGTTGACCTGACAAAAGAAGATGCTGAGAAGCAGCAATTCCTTGAAGCCCTTGGTTCCAACTCTATCCCTGTGGTGGCTATTTTCCCTAAAGGAGAAAAAGCGCACTCTCCTGTCGTGCTGCGCGACATCTTTACATCAGGACAGATGGAAGATGCATTACGAGAAGCATTTAAGTAGCTGAAGCTACACTGCGAAATAAAGCCCCTTCGTGACATGCCCATCATGCTAAACGAAGGGGTTTCTTTTTTGTATCCGACGGGCAGGGGATTATGAAGCCCCTTGCATCCCCCATTACGCGAGTCACTCTGTTTTTTAGTATAGGTTTCGGCGCGACAATGCTCTACATCAGAGAGACTCGAGCTACCTGCTCAAAGCAACAAAAAAATCCTCGTAGCTTATGCAACGAGGATTTTTAGAATCAATAGAACTGGTAAATGTAAGAACGCTACCAGAACGTAGGAGAACGAGTTATTCCCAGATAAGTGCAGCCCATTCACCTTCGATGATACGGCGTGCTTCTGGAAGCCCCAATTCTCTGTAAACAGCTTCAACTTGATCTGCCTGAATTGCGAGCAGACCGGAAAGAACAAGGCAGCCACCCGGTTTAACGAGCTTGATAATTTCTACCGCCATCTCCATTAAAGGACGCGCTAAAATATTAGCAAGCACAACGTCAAAATCACCACATACTGCATCAGCAGAACCTTGATATACTTCGAAAGCATCGGAAGAAACATCGTTGAGAACTTTGTTTTCTTCTGTATTTTCGATAGCGAGCATATCGATATCAACGCCTACGCCGGTAAGCCCAAGCTTAACACAGCCAATTCCAAGAATACCGGAGCCTGTTCCAAGATCAAGGAAGCTCTGCCCCTCATGAATGCGTCCTTCGGATGCAAGTTTTGAAACAGCAGAAAGGCACAGCGCAGTAGTCGGATGATGTCCGGTACCGAACGCAGTTTTCGGTTCAATCACAATTGGTGTACGTCCTTCCAGAGGTTCCTTACCCCGCATCCACGGCGCAATAACCTTAAAGTGTTCACCAATTTCAACCGGCGTGAAAAACTCGCGCCACGCTTGCATCCAATCCTGATTTGGAACGTCCTTACGAACCACATCTACTTCCGGTAACGAGCTATGGAGTGCAGCCATAAACTCTTCACAGAAAGCGGGATTTTCAATGTGGACACGATAAAGAATATCACCGGTAGGAAGATTTTCTTCTTCCCATCCATAATTAAGCTGCTGAACCATGACGAGTGTCGCCATATCCTGCATTTGCTCAGGTACACGTATTTCCAGTCTGACAAGGTCTGACATAAATTAATTATCCTCTTGCCTGATATCGAGCCATTTTCTTTTCAAGTTTGCGACTCAAGGCTGTAAGGACGTAACAAATCACGAAGTACATGACAAGGATGGTAAGATAGATCTCCATAGGAGCAGAAAGAGTACGATTGTTCACCTGTACAGCTGCACGAGTAAGTTCTACAACACCAATAACGTATGCCAAAGATGTATCTTTAGTTAATGATACAAACTGGTTAACAAAAGAAGGAATCATATTCCGCAATGCTTGCGGCAAAATAACATACCGCATCGCCTGCAAATGTGTGAGACCGCCAGCTCGGGCTGCTTCCATCTGTCCTCGTGGCAGTGCAATAACACCGGCACGGACGATTTCGCCGATATATGCACCAGTAAATACGATGAAAGCCACTAACGCGGATTCTGCTTCCGGTAACGTTTTTCCTAACAGAATCGGTGCAAGGAAATAAAACCAGAAAATAAGCATCAGCAAAGGTACGCCACGAATAATCTCAATATAGATTACAGATGGATACTTAATGTACCAGCGCTTTGAAAGACGCATTAAACCGGCAACAAGACCAATCCAAAACGCACCGAAAATACCACCTATTGAAAGCACAATACTCAGTGCGAGACCACCCAGCGGTCCTTGAGGATATGCACCCCACAGGAGGTACGGAAAGTTATCTATTACAATATCCCATTGCATGATCGATTCTCCTAATAGCTGACAGCACGCAAGTAGCGCTTGTTGTAGAAGTTGATGGAGAAGGAAACTATCAATGAGATACACAGATAGATAAGCGTACTGATGGTGAATGCCTCGAACCCGCGGAAGGTGTACGATTCAATCTGTCGTGCCATGTACGTTAACTCTGCAACACCGATAGTCATGCAAAGAGAAGAGTTTTTAACAAGGTTAAGTGCCTGCGAGATCATCGGCGGCACAATAATTCTAAATGCCTGAGGCAAAATAACATACCGCATCGCCTGAACAAACGTCAGACCGCAAGCGCGGGATGCTTCCAATTGGTTTTTTGGAATGGAGTTTACGCCTGCACGAATCTCTTCAGCAATAAATGCTGCTGTGTAAACAGACAGTGCAATAACGCCTGCACAGAATTCAAAATCCTGTTCATAAAGCCAATCAAGAGCAAATTGCGGCAACAGACTATCTGCACCGAAGTACCAGAAAAATATTTGTACAAGGAGCGGGGTATTACGGAAAAATTCAGTAAACGAAGCACTGAACCAGATAAGCGGCTTAACCTTTGTCATGCGCATTACAGCGATGGCAGTACCGAGTAGCAGAGCAATAAACAGCGAAACCGCAGAAATCTGCAGAGTAACGCCCACCCCGCTTATAATCCAATCCAGATATTCACCGGAGAGAACTTTATTCCAATCGAACGTATAATTCAAAACATCCTCGAAACAGTAAAACAAAGAGCGCAATGCAGCCATTGCGCTCTTTACCGGTTAGTTAGAGCTTATGGCCACAGTTCCATCTGCCATGTAAGAGGCAGGTAGTAGTTGGAGTCTTTACCAAACCATTTATTGTAAATTTTCTGGTATTCGCCGGAACGCCATAAGTCGTTAAGAGTTTTGTTGATGAGATCGCGGAAATCAGAGTCGTTTTCTGCAATGCCAAGACCGTATGGTTCGGCTGCAATGTACTCACCAACAATTTCCCATTTGGATGGGTCTGGAGCAGAATTTTTAAGACCGAGAAGAATAGTTGAGTCAGTAGTTACCGCAACAGCTTTACCTTGTTTAAGAGCAAGGAATGCCTGTGGGTACTCATCAAAAGACAGTACACGAGCTTTTGGCTGAGCATTTTTGATGTTTTTCTCAGAAGTAGAACCTTTTACAGTTGCAACTTTCTTACCTGCAAGATCAACAGCAGATTTGATGCCGGAATCTTTAGCTACGAGCAGTTTTTGACCATCCATGAAGTATGTAATGGAGAAATCGATAACTTCATCACGAGCATGTTTATGTGTCATTGTAGCAGCAGCAATATCAATCTGTCCGTTAACAACCATCGGAATACGTGTGGAGGAAGTAACAGTCTTCAGTTGCAGTTCTACGCCAAGTTCTTTTGCAATCGCACGGCAGATATCTACATCAAAACCTACAAGCTGGCTTGATGCCTGATCTACGTAACCAAAAGGAACTACAGAATCTTTAACGCCGCAAACTAACGCACCACGTGCTTTAATGTCGTCAATCTTACCCGCAAAAGCAGTAGTGCAGGTCAATACGAGACATAAAGTCAATGCCATCAGCACAAAACGTTTCATATACTTACTCCTATTTAGCTGGTCCAGAGCTTACACCAAAAGGCAAGCTCGCTTTATTCTAGAGGATTTCTTTCAAGAAAGCCTTTGTTCGCTCATGCTGAGGGTTACTGAAAAAATGTTCAGGCGTTCCCTCTTCAACAATTTCTCCGCCATCCATAAAGATCACGCGATCAGCCACTTCACGGGCAAAGCCCATTTCGTGAGTTACGCAAAGCATTGTCATACCTTCGCGAGCAAGATCTTTCATAGCGTTGAGAACTTCGTTAATCATTTCTGGATCAAGTGCGGATGTAGGTTCGTCAAACAGCATAACTTTCGGCTTCATTGCAAGAGCACGGGCAATAGCTACGCGCTGCTGCTGACCACCTGACAATTCGATAGGATACTTGCTTGCCTGATCGTTAATACCGACACGTTCAAGCAACTTCATGGCAAGCTCTTCAGCTTGCGCCTTAGGCATGCTGCGCACTTTAATAGGTGCAAGTGTCACATTATCGAGAACGGTCAAATGCGGGTACAAGTTGAATTGCTGAAAAACCATACCCACTTCTGTACGCAAATCGTTTACATTTACGTCATCAGCATGAATGGAATGTCCTTCCAGCAAAATTTCACCCTTCTGGATTTCTTCAAGACGGTTGATACAACGAATAAAGGTTGATTTACCAGAGCCTGAAGGTCCACAAATAACAAGCACCTCACCTTGCTCGACCTTTTCGCTCACGTTTTTAAGTACGTGAAAGTCGCCATACCATTTGTTAATATCCTTGATTTCAATCATCGCCATGAAGAATACACCCTATGCCGAGTACTACAGTAGCACTCGTTTCCATTTTTGTTATTTAAAAAAAAGAAAAAAGAAGCGTTCAAAAGAGGAGTAAATTCTAATAGTGGAGATAAAATCTGGAGATTTTTTTTAAATTCTTAAAAAGTAAAACCCCATACCCCCATCAACGCAAATTTCTCTAACCTCCCAATCTTATTACATGAGTATTTTATTTTTTGTCAACTCAACGCCAATTGTCGTAAAAAAAGATGCTATCGTATTTAATTGCACGCACAAACATTTTATATTTACCATAATTATTATAGATAATTATAATTAAATTTCTTCATACTATATTTTTCTCTACCACGCCCGCAGCATACAATTTTAATTCACACCAAAACGACTTTTTACCCTCTAAAAAAGGGTTGTTTGCGACTTTTACTTTTTTGTAATTTTTATTTTGAACCTCAAAACACTACCACTATCTTAGCGGTTTATCAGCAACAAGATTGTCGACAATTACGCCGACAACCCTGTTTGTCATTACAATTTATGCTGTTATAAATTACCGCGCAAAAAAAATTGTAAAAAAATAAAAAAAAATCCCCATTTCTTTCGAAACGGGGATTTACATCTATGGAAAAGTTAGCGTTACTTCATTTTTTGAGAAAGAAGCTCTTCAAGTGCACTTGCGAATACATCAATATCATCTTTAGAAATGACGAGTGGCGGAACTAAGCGCAAAACACGCTCCTGAGTGAGATTCAAAATAAACCCGCGCTCAACCAGAGCCTCCCAGATTTCCTTACCATTTTCTGTAAGCACAATGCCAATCATAAGCCCATGTCCTCGGACATCATCAATTGTCCCCGGACATTTTTTTCCGATTTCCCGAAAAGCGTTCATCGCATATTCACCAAGATCACGCGCTTGGTCTGCAAGCTTTTCGTCCACCATTATGTCGATAACTTTGGCTGCCACAGCAGAAAGCACTGCGCCTGCACCAAACGTTGTCGCATGGCTCCCCGGTTCAAAACCTTGAGCAACCTCCTCAGAACAAAGCATCGCTCCCATTGGTAAACCGTTCGCCAATGCTTTTGCGCATGTCATGACATCCGGCTTCAAATCAAAGAGCTGGTGCGCCCAGAATTTGCCAGTACGGCACAGTCCTGTCTGGATTTCATCCACCATAAACAGGATGTCCTTTTCACGACAAATGCGTTCAACGCCTTTTGCAAACTCTTCAGTCATCGGACGAATACCGCCCTCACCTTGAATAACCTCCACAAGTACACCTGCGGTAGATTCTGCAATCGCCTCTTCAAGAGCCGCTAAATCACCCCAAGGAACTTGCCGGAAGCCTTGCGGGATAGGGGCAAATCCGTCAGCAAATTTTGCCTGTCCTGTAGCAGCTACAGTGGCAAGTGTTCTACCATGAAACGCACCGCTAAAAGTGATGATTTCACCTGCATCACGCCCTTTAACCCGCTGTGTATATCGTCGGCAAATTTTAATAGCAGCTTCGTTTGCTTCTGCACCGGAGTTACAGAAAAACGCTTTATCAAAATGACAGGTGGCAAGAATTTTTTCTGCAAGCTCGAGCTGTTCTTCCTGATAAAACAGGTTACTTACATGCACGAGCTTTCGCGCCTGCTCTGCCATCACATCTGCAAGCTCCGGTCGACAATGCCCAATGTTGGTCACGGCGATTCCGGCTAACAAGTCGATATATTCTTTACCTTCAAAGTCATACAAACGAGCACCTTCGCCTCGCTCAATAGCAAGGGGATAACGCCCGTAAGTGCGGCATAAAAGCTTCTCTTCACGCTGTTTCAATGCATCAAAACTGGTACTCATTCTAATTTCCGCTTTTTACCGCTCACTGCGGGTTACAGGTTGTTACTACATGGTTCCGGTATGTCCAAAACCGCCTTCACCACGCTCAGTTTCTTCCAATGAATCCACTACAGAAATTTGAGCACGGAAAAACGGTTGAAAAACAAGCTGTGCAACACGCTCACCGCGTTTAATCACACGCGTTTCACCAGAGGTGTTCAACAGGGAAATAAAAATTTCTCCACGATAATCAGGGTCAACAACACCGACACCTTGACTGACAGTGAGTCCCTTCTTAGTGCCAAGCCCGCTGCGTGAATAAATAAATCCAGCTACAGCATTGCATTGCGGGTCAATCGCAATGCCTGCCGGAATAGGATACCGACCACCAGCTGGAATGGTAATTTCTTCCTCTTCAAAACAGGCACGCAAATCCAGTCCCGCAGAATACGGGGTTGCATATGCAAGTCCGGATGCTCCGTCTTCCCCAGCACTATATAAATCAGCGGCTGAATTACGCAAAAAACGCACATTCAGCTGTAATGACATGGTATTAGATAACGAGTCGTGATTGCTCACAGAGTACTCCAAAAATTCTAAAGTTGGTCAAACAAACGCAATCAATATTCCAGACACGCTGGAGAGTAAAGAAGCGAAAGTACGTTTTCACTGTTCGAATTATAAGTACAGCACAGATTCCCTGTTACTAAAAATAATCCGGCAAGATAGCTATCTTCCCGTTCTTATTGAGCGCTGATTAATCATCAAAAACCCTGCGAAAAAAAACTACTCTGTGGCATAACAGTGCTTAAATGCTCTAATCTACGCAGGAGAAATTGCATGCAGCCGTTAAAAATATTCAACGTAATTCCTAAGCTTCCTGAAGGTCTGGAAGATTTATGGAGACTCGCTTATAACTTCCGCTTTACATGGTGCGGGCATACTGACGATGTATTTAAGCAGATAGATCAGCAACTGTGGTCAAAAACAAGCCATAACCCTTTGCTTTTTCTCCATCTTGTATCCCCAAAGCGCCTAGCCACCGTTGCAAAAGATCCTTTTTTTCAATCACGGCTCAAGCTCACTATAGATACGCTTAACGAATATTTCGAAGACCGCCCTGCACCTATGATTGAGGGCGCATCACCGGAACACCCTGCAATTGCATATTTCAGTTTTGAATTCGGCATAGCCAGCTGTATGCCTATTTATTCCGGTGGATTGGGAATACTTGCGGGCGATCATTTAAAATCTGCGTCCGATTTAAATATTCCGCTTGTTGGGATAGGTCTACTCTACAAGCACGGTTACTACCGTCAGTACCTCACACCGGATGGCTGGCAGCAGGAATCATATCCTGATCTAGACTTTGACCAAATCCCTATTCAGCCTATGGAAGATGAAAGCGGCAACCACATTCAAATAGATATTCCTCTGGGAACGCGAAGGCTTAAAGCGCAAATTTGGAAAGCCAATGTAGGGCGCGTTACTCTTCTATTAATGGATACAGAAATTGCTGAGAACCCGCCTGAGCTTCGTTCCATTACCGCAAGTCTGTACGGTGGTGATAAAGAAATGCGCCTCTGGCAGGAAATCCTGCTGGGTATCGGCGGAATGAAGGTACTAGAGGTATGCGGATATCACCCGCAAGTTATCCATATGAACGAAGGGCACTCCGCCTTTGCCGGAGTTGAGCGTATCCGAAGTTTCATGCGAAAAGGTCTTTCCTTTGAATCTGCTTCTGAAATTGTGGCATCAAGCTCCATCTTTACGACGCATACACCAGTGCCAGCTGGCAATGATCGGTTCAGCCCTGAACTTATGGAACAATATTTTTCAGATTATGCGCGCGACCTTGGACTCGCATTCAAAGTATTTTTGTCATTCGGGCGCGAAAATCCTTTCGACGATCAAGAAGATTTCTGCATGACCGTGCTGGCACTCAAGCTTTCCCGCTTCAATAACGGGGTATCTAAACTACACAAACACGTATCCCGCAGAATGTGGAAATCACTATGGCCGCTCTACCCGCATGATGACATTCCCATTTCTGCCCTGACAAATGGTATTCATGCCGCAACGTGGACTGCTGATGACATGCGCGAAGTCTTTGACAGATACCTCGGTAATAACTGGCGGGAAGACCCGGATTGCAAAACAATCTGGAGCCGTGCCGCGAATATTTCGGACGCTGAATTGTGGCGAACACATGAACGCCTGCGTGCACGACTTGTAGATTTTGCTCGCGTGCGCTTACGTGAACAGCTACAGGCACACGGAGCACGGAAACAGGAAATCCAAAATGCCGATGAAATCCTCAACCCTCAAGCGTTAACCATCGGTTTTGCCAGACGTTTTGCAACGTACAAACGCGCAACGCTGATTATGCGTGAAAAAGACAAACTGCTGCGCCTGTTCAAAGATGCGGATAGACCTATCCAGTTCGTATTTGCAGGCAAAGCCCACCCTGCGGACAGTGAAGGTAAAAAATTCATTAAGGAAATTGTATCAACTTGCCGCAGCCTTGATTACCGCTTCCACATGGTTTTTCTGGAAGATTACGACATGGAAATTGCAAAACATATGCTTGCTGGTTGTGACATATGGTTAAACACACCACGCAGACCATACGAAGCATGCGGAACCAGCGGCATGAAGGCTATTTTTAACGGTGCGCTTACATTCAGTACACTAGATGGCTGGTGGGATGAAGCATACTTGCCGGACAACAGCATTGGTTGGGCAATCGGTAAAGGTGAAGAATACAACGACCCTGATTATCAGGACTATGTGGAACTTCGAACGCTGTTCAACGTGCTTGAATTTGAGATCATACCGGAATTTTATGATCGAGGACGCGGCGGACTTCCTCGTCAGTGGATTCGCCGCATGAAAAAAGCATTTACGACACTGGGACCGGAGTTCAACTCACATCGTATGGTCATAGATTATGTCAACAAAGCGTACAAACCGGCATACGATAATTATATCAAGCTCTCACGCTACGATTTTCAACCAGCACGTGAGCTTGCAGACTGGCGTACAGACATTATGACCAAATGGAGCGGCGTGAACCTCCGCAACGCTCATGTTCAAATCAAAGAAGAAACATTTGTGGGAGAATCAATTCTCATCAGCGTTGATGTCAAACTTAACGGCATCCACCGTGACAGCATTCTTACCGAAGCATATTTTGGGCAAGTACAACAAAATGGAGAATTTGCCTCCCGCAATATTAAAAGGCTTACCCCTGTGGGGGATACTGACGCAGATGGCTGGCAACATTTTGAAGGTGAAGTTACACCTTCAAAACCAGGACGGTTCGGATACACAATTCGTGTCATTCCTACCCACCCTCTTCTTATTGACCCTCGCTCACTTGGGCTTATCCGCTGGGCTGTACCGCAAGAAATGCTCTAGAGTAGCCATCAGCAACACAGATTTTTCACCCCAACGTAACATTATATATAAGGGCGAAGAAGCACCATTGCCTCTTCGCCCTTTCTAAAAGTGTTGCTAAACTGAAGCCAATGGTCTATTGGACGCACATTCCCATAGGAGGCTTCTGTGTCAGAACTATCCAACATTGCTATCATAGGCGGCGGTCTTGCAGGCTGCGAGTGTGCACGCAAACTTTCCCGTGCCGGAGTCGCCGTTACCATATTTGAAATGAAACCGGAGCATTATTCTCCGGCACACACCTACGAAGGACTTGCAGAACTTGTTTGTTCCAACTCCTTCCGCTCCGACCAGCCAGAGGCTGCGGTAGGCGTTCTTAAACAAGAAATGCGTGAACTCGACAGCCTTGTGCTGGAAGCCGCAGAGGCTACACGTGTTCCTGCCGGTAAAGCATTAGCGGTTAACCGTGAGTTGTTCAGCGATTACATTACGAGAATCATCACCGAGGATGAAAACATCACCCTCGTGCATAAAGAAATCACATCGCTGGATGCTGAAGAGCTTAAAGACTTTGACGCTGTTGTACTTGCAGCAGGTCCGCTTGCAAGTGAAGCTCTCAGTGATTCTCTCGCAGCTACCATCGATACAACGCATCTATATTTTTATGACGCAATTGCTCCGATTATTGCTGCTGATTCCGTTAACATGGATATTGCATTCTGGGGCTCTCGCTATAATCCAGACGACAAAGACTACCTGAACTGCGCATTGAACGAGGAAGAGTACCACGCTCTGCGCGAGGCTCTTATCAGCGGAGAAAAAGCACCTACAAAAGATTTTGAAAAAGAAATCCATTTTGAAGGCTGCATGCCTATTGAAGCACTTGCTGAACGCGGAGAAATGACTCTTGCGTTCGGTTCCTTCAAACCTGTTGGTTTCAACGACCCGCGTACCGGAGAACGTCCGTTTGCTTTGGTGCAGTTGCGTACAGAGAATTTAAACAAATCTATGTTTAACCTTGTAGGCTGCCAGACCAAACTCAAATACAAAGAGCAGGATAGAATTTTCCGCATGATTCCGGGTCTGGAAAATGCAGAATTCGTTCGTTACGGCAGTGTCCACCGTAACACATACGTTAATGCACCAAAGACGCTGAATACCGAACTGGCATTAAACAACCGCCCTAATGTCTATCTTGCTGGTCAAATTACCGGTGTTGAGGGCTATGTTGAATCCGCTGCTTCCGGTCTCTGGCTTGGTATTGTGCTGGCTGCTAAAGCCAAAAAACTTGCCATCGCTGAGCCTCCGGCAGAAACATGCCTTGGCGGCTTGCTTTCTCATCTTCGTACAGAGCAAAAGAACTTTCAGCCTGCAAACGTCCAGTTCGGTCTCACTCCTGAACTGAACAGAAAAGCACGCAAAAAAGAACGAAAGCTGCTGTATGCACAACGTGCACGCGAACGCTTTACAGCATGGATTACAGAACAAGAAGAAGCTTTAAACGACTGCTGCTTATAACTATAAAACGCGCTCCATTACGGAGCGCGTTTTTTGTATATGCTCTTTATCTACAAGCTACCATTGGCAAAACACCGCCAGACAAGGTGTTTTGATTAGCAGCCAAAACACGTTGCGAGTAGCCTACTTTATTGGACGTACAACATACGTTCGCCCTGTGCGTGGAGGAATAGACACTGAAAAAACTTTTTTTACAGCATGCAATTTTTCTCCTGTCAGCACTTCTTCAAGCACAACCTTTCCATTTGTAACTTTCTTCAACAAAGAAAAATCTTCCTTCATTGGCTTATCGGAAAAGTTAAATATATTCACTGCCGCAGTCGCATTCAAACTATTTTTCTGCGGCAATTGAAACACCTGAATCAGCAATCCGTTATGTTGTGTTCGCGGCAGTTGAACGAGCGTCGCTTGTGGCATTCCCATAGCATTTCGAACGTTAATGATGCGACGCATAGAGCCTGCAAACGACTCTTCCATCCGCACATCAACATCCAATTTACCGAACACGGTAGATGCTTTTGGTAACCCAATTTCTGTAAGGATATTACCACCAGCACGCGACGTCACATCATATGCGCCAGCTACGTTTTGGCGCAATGCATCATGTTCTGTGGAATACTCCAACAGTCCGGCAGATAACGGCAGCACGCCGAGTAATTCATCCGCTGAAAGCATAAACAGCCCCGGCTGCATAGCTTGAAAATGCCCTAACAAGCTCAAACCGTTGCTTACAGACTGCTTCTGCTCTTTCGTCAAATACCGGAAATCTCGAATGCCCTGCACGGTTGCAACAAATGCTGCTGGCGTCAGATACAATTGTTTTCCATGGAAAAAGACATCGCCACCATTCTGAGAAATTTTCTGGCGGACAGTTTCAAAGTACTGTTCCCGAATTGCCCTGTTTCGTTCATGCCCGGGATGGAACATAAACGGAAAGGAAAAATCAATGTATGACTCCGGCTGGATTCTATTGATAAAGCGCTTTTGGTCAAAGCCCATTTGAAGGATACTATAAAGGCTTTGATCTAACAACGTCGCATCGCCTGTTGCATACGCATACTGGGCAGCCGTTGCCACAGCATGATTCATTATGAAATCAACACCTTTTTCAGACGCGGCTTTCAAATCAGGAAGCGGCAAATTGTCTTCAAGGAATGTCCAGCCGCCATATCGTCGCACTTCCTGCGCGATATCGCGTGCAGCTTGTACTGCGGTGTCTCCGATGGCAAATCCAGAACGTTCTGCATTCGGATACGATGGTTCAAGCCCATACAAAGGAGAAACACTGACGCTTGTCACGGCGGCATGCAGCATTCCAATCTCTTGTATAAGAGAACCGGAAATTAAACGCCGTGCCGCCTTGGATGGGTCATTCCAGTTCAGCAGCGGACGCGCTTCTGAACCATATCCAAGAAAAACAAAACGGCGACCATTTCCATCCAGCCCTTGCACGACACCTGTTGCATACCAGTGCAAAGGCGTAAGTGGAATAACTGCCGCTTCGCGCACAAGCGGAGGAGGAAGAATGCGGGCACGGCGCAGCTTATCCAGCGAAATATCATCAACACGAACCGCACGGGTACGTGCAGTAATCTCTGGCAGAGCCTCCCACAACTCGCGGGGAACCTCCACCATACAATATAAGCCTTTGTATGATTCAATGCCGCGAGTGCTTAAAAAGTAGTCTGCCCCCCGTCCTGTTGCAAAAGGAACTGAGGTATCGCCTACTATCATCCCCTGTTGATTTGCTTTTCGTACGAACATATCAAAGCCAGCTTCATCACCAAATCCTTTTGAAAAAAGATAGCTGACAGTATCATCACCAAGCTGGCGCTGTTCGGACGGGTTACCCCAAATAGCACCACTCTCTCGCATTGATTTGATATGCACACCGCGCACACCCAATGTTTTCATGGTGGATAAAAATGTATTCCTCTGCAATGCTGACAGCACAGTGGCAGAACTTGGCGCAATTGTACGGGTTGCATCCAGTGTTATCCACACCGGAGCAAGGTTAAGCATCAATTCGACACGCGGCTTTTCATATGGACCAAGCCAAAAAAGATTAGTGCCGGATACAACTGAAGTTAATTCTTTTGAAGCACTCAGCATGGCTTGCTTTTCAAGCCACTGCACATACCCCGGATTAGCCCTGCCCATTGTTTCAGCTTCCAAAGACAGCCCTGTAGAAGCTGCTGAACGGGTTTCTTTTTGAGCAGAACACCCACCCAACATAGTCATAAGCAGCGCAACAATCAGCAACAAATTGTATTTTTTTATTCTCACAACTCTCTCCGCAATAAGCCATATATTCGCGACACAGCCATATGCGTAACGCATAGATACTGTTTTTTATTCAAACAAAACTCATCACACAAGTGCTGACATCCCAAATAAGTTAAAGAAAAAAGCGGAGACAGAACCCAAATACGTCTTCACAGCAACGCATCATTCTCGAAAATCTACCCTGAGTGTGCTCTGCCTCGTTCAGCACTTGCGATGTAAAGCGCCGCATACACTGCTAGGAAAAACGCGATCAGGCAAGTTGTTTAGCGTGGCTTTCTAAATTACAAACGTGTGCTGCTATCATCGTTTCTTCTTTAATACGTTAGTAACAAGGAGTTTGTGTTCTCTTTGCAAGTATCGCCCATCAGCTTCACAATCTTTTTACCTATTGTGCCCACAGATATATCTCGCTAAAAGAATTGACGAGAACTACAAGCAACCACGTAGATTGTGGATGCTCAAAAACTAATCAGCAAGATTGAGAATAAATTTGCCGAGTGAACATGAAGAAAAGCTCAAGAGAACGGCACAGTTCACATAAAACAACTAACGCCTGTTCAATAACGCGCACTATGCAAATTTGTCATCAATCTTAGAACCGGAGACTCCAAGATGGCAGCTACCAACAGCACGGATCACTTTATTCAAGAAAAAGCCGAAGTACAAAATGCAGATGCATCTATAACTTTTGGAAAAAAAACTGAGATCGATACTTTTTCAACCACCGATCAACATATATTCCTCATAGGTTTTTCCGGTAGTAAACGCGGAGAGCTGGCAGCACTTCTTGCCCAAAAGCTAACTATGGATGTTCAAGCACCGGAAGCAATTACTTCTTCAGCAGAACTTGACGCATTGTGCAAAGAAAAAGGCAGCATTATTATTGTGCCGCAATCTGCAATGGGAATTAGTGAAGTGCGTGATGTGCTGCGTGAAAAAGGCAAGGTTTTTTACCTGATGACAGAGTTATTACACCTTGCACATAATTTAGGGCTTGATGCAGAACAAGGGCGCGAGCAAATTGGACCGGACTTTATTGAGCTTGAGCCACATATGCTGGCTTCGCTTCATTTCATTCTGCATGGTTGGAAAGAACCAGAAGATTTAGTTGAAAATGTGCTAGAGCCTCTTAACCTGTTCTAGTAGCTTGTTCAAAAGAAAAAAGCGGGGAACCCAATAAAGGTCACCCGCTTTTTTTATACAGTTACATTGCACCGCGCCATATTTCAAATAGCCAACGCCCGATACCAGCAGCAAAGAGTAATGCCCCCTCGCTTCGAGAAATCTTTCCCTGCGTCCGAATAAATATCCACAGCACAGCAACCACTACAACGGCAAAAGTCATATTAAGCAGTTCATCCGGCATAATTGCTATCGGTCTAATCAGGGAAGTTATCCCAAGTACTCCAGCAAAGTTGAAGAAGTCACTGCCAATAAGGTTCCCAAGAATCATGTCATTCTTGCCTTTCACAGAAGCGGAGAGGCACGTCACCAGTTCAGGAAGCGAAGTACCCGCAGCAACAATAGTCACGCCGATAAGCCACTCACTCAATCCGAATGCACGAGCAACGCCGGAAGCACCATCAACAACGAACTGGCTGCCGAAGCTTACCGCAAGCAATCCAACAGGAAGCAGCAAGTAATCTTTAACCGTAGCTACTTCGCTGTCACTTACCATATCACACAAAGCCGCATCACTTGCTGACGAAGGCTTTTTGCAACGGTAATACATCCATGCAAGATATCCGACAAAAACAGAGGTAAGAATAACGCCGTCAAATCGTCCCAGCTCGCCGCCGGAAACCATCATGCGGATTAACAGCTCAACACCAAACAGAATTGGTATGTCACGGGTAATCAACGTCTTGCTACCGGACACACTTTTAATCATGGCAACAGCACCAAGAATAATGCCGAGATTGAAAATATTAGAGCCAACAATATTTGCAAAAGAAATTGAAGGAATTCCTTTCAATACAGCAGTCAACGTTACAAGAAATTCCGGCAGGCTGGTTCCCATTGCAACAATGGTCAAGCCAATAATAAGTTCTGAAATGCCAAAACGGCGCGCAATGGCAGAAGCCGCATCCACAACCCAGTCAGCTCCTTTCCATAAAAGAAGACCGCCAGCCAGAAGGTACGCAATGTGTAAAAGCATGAAGCTACCTGATTAAAAAGTTATTGTGCATAGTCAAAGTACGTTGAGACACAGTCTTTAGAAAGGGCTGATGTAAGATGTGTTCCACTCATTGTCTAGGGCTTGTTTGCAATTCTATAGAGTATAGAAACTTGATGAAAAAACTCTACAGGCATATTCTTTATCACAACTCAGTTAACTCTACGTAAAAGGATAAATCATGTCTGTGATAGCAGAACTTTCTATTTTTCCGATGGATAAAGGAGTCAGCATGAGTCCCTACGTGGCTCGCGTTGTCACTGTCATAAAACAAAGTGGACTCGCCTACGACTTTGGACCAATGGGCACTACCATTGAAGGTGAATGGGATGAAGTAATGGGGACAGTCTCAGCATGCTACAAAGAACTGGAGCAGGACTGTGACCGCATCTACCTGACACTTAAAGTAGATGCACGCAAAGGCAGAGTAAACGGCTTGAAGGGCAAAACGGATTCAGTAGCCGCCAAGCTTGAAAAATAAAATACCCGGTACGCTTGAACAACTTCAAGCGTACCGGGCTATAAGCTCTTATACAGGCTCTGTTTCTATGACTTCTATGTGTTCCCATTTTCCCGAACGGAAACGCAGGAACGCAGTAAGCGCAAGAATACAGACATATACAATCAGCATCGCCCACAGTGTATGCAAGCCAGCATCAAAGAAGAAGCGACCCGCTACTACAGGTACACCAAGGCAGAGCGTTGCACACAGCGCCATTGCCCGCATAACAAACATCGTGTCCCCTGCACCCTTCAATGCACCAAAAAAGATAAGTGCAACAGAATCCTGAAGACAGAAGAACGCTACGTACGCAAGCAACACCTGACACGTTGACTGAATTGCGGCAAACTGCTCAGCAGGAATCCCTTCCGGTCTGAACAGCGCTGTCAGCTCATATGGGAAGAGCAAGAAGATTGCAGCAAAAGTTCCCATCCAGAGCATGGCAATATGCAAAACATTGCGCGCTGCCACACGAGCCTTTGCAACATCTTTTCCGCCCATTGCCTGACCAACTAAAATGGAAGCAGCAATATTCAGTCCTACTACAGGTAGAAATGCCAGAGAGTTAATGGACAACACAATATTAGAAGCAGCAAGTTCCACTTCGCCAATTCGTCCAACAACCATAATAAAGACTGTAAATGCAAAGATATCGAAGAAGTTATTCAGACCACTTGGAATACCAAAGCGCATCATTCGCATAAACAGCTTTGCATTAAAATGCCATGCACGTTTTACATGATACGTAACATCATTTTGTGGTGTAAATACCAGCCACGCATACATAATAAGCTGCATGCCCCACGAAGAGACCGTTGCCAGCGCTGCACCCGCTATACCTAATTCCGGAAAAATCCACACACCATTAATCAGCATGTAATCAAGTGGAATATTGATAAGGACAGCAATAATATTCACAATCATGTTGGGACGAGTTTTCCCAAGCCCTGTGAAAAAGCAACCTATAGCGTTTGCAATAATTGCGAAGCCAGTTCCCAGAGTCAAAATAGAGAAGTACGTCACTTCCTCTTTTTGCACTTCGGGAGCATGCCCAACAAAAGCAAAAAACGGCTCTGCAACAAATACAAGCATCGCGATGGCTATCCATGCGAAGCAACAAAAATATATTGCCTGCCACACAGCTGAGCCAATTTTATCAAACTTACATGCACCGTAATACTGTGCAATAAATACTGAGCTGTACGAAGCAATACCCAGAGCAAAAAGCAAAAACACAAAGTTCGCCATCGCTGCCGGTAATGCAGCTGCAATGGATATCAGTGAGTAATTACTCAAAAAGATTCTGTCCGTGAACTCCATTGTTGTTGATGAGCCAAGGCTTACAACTAAAGGAAGTCCCACGTTGAGGGCATCGCGATACCCGAAAGGTTCGTTCCAGCGTTTTTTTAAACGGGATAGCATCAATTTCTCCTGAGGTAATCCCCTGACGGCATACTCGATAACCAAAATCTGTAGCCGACAGGACGTTAATAAAACTGTGTTGTGCCCCGCTTACACGGGCGTTAAAATAATCACAACTGTTTATTATTGAACTGTATTAATTGTACATTCAATAATACCGACTAGACTGTAACAACGTTACCGCCTGCTTAAATCAATAAAAATTGAAGTGACTAAATCAATTTTCATTGAAATAAGAAGCAACCTTCTACGCAACCAATTTTATTTTTACAAGAAAAACCTTCATAAAAAACTTTATCCTTTAAGCACAGCACCTTACTCACTATAATCAGGTACATTTTCTAATTACCTTTATGCATATGCATTTTAACCCTAGTATTTTCTTGAGTTTCTCATCCAATCAAGCTTATTTTATGCTAACTTTGAATGCACACCCTAGTTTTTTTGAAGCTACTCAAACATACAGGATATATCATGAGCGACTTTTCTGATTCCTCAAAGTCACAAAAAAAAACGAAGCCTACCGAAGAACAGCCAACTGGAGCTGAACAACAGGACGCTATCGATACTCCTTTAGAACAGGAAGAACATACTGACACCGAACCTGTCCTTTCTGAAGAATCTACCACTACGAACGCACCTTCTGAAAAAGAAATTACTGCCGCTTCTCCAATAGAACAGGATAATCAGCCGGAACAGGCAGATGAAGCACCGCAAGCTGATACACCTGCTGAAGCTGAAAAGACTGATGACATGCAATCGCATGAAAGCTCAGAAGAAACAGTTGATGCTGAAGTTGTATCAGCACCAAAAGATGCTCAAGAAAATGAAGCGACCTCTTCAGAAGAACCCAGTGCAGCACTTAGTGTAGAAAAAGATGATGATGTACATGACACCGATGACGAACTTATCGGTGCAGCAGCTTCTAAACTCAGCAGTAGGTTCGGAAAAAAAAGCAATGAGCCTGCCCAACCAGAGGCAGAAACTGTTGAATCGAAAGAAACACCGCCTATGCACGGCACTGTCTCAGCAGAAGTTCCACCAAAAAGAAAACCTGCCAAAAAGAAAAAAGAGAAAAAGCCCAAAGAACCACTTCCAGATGTTGCTCCTGAAAGTAAAATTCTCAACACTCTTTCTCTTATTCCAATTTTACCACTTCTAATTTTTGCAGCGTTGCAAGGTGGAGTAGCTCTCTTCTTCCGTGAATTGTGGCCATTACAGGAAGTTCAAACAGTAGCGGTTGTTCAAGATACCCTAGCCGCTTCAAACTGGCTCACCCCAATACTGGACGGCGCTCCTTACAGTAGCGCTATGCCGCTGTATTACTGGTTCAGCAGCATTATTGCTCTGATTCCAGATATTCCAATAAATTTTGCAATTAAAGCCAGCACGGTCATCAGTAGTGTACTGTTTGTACTTTCTACGTACCTCTTTGCCCGCGCCGCAGGTGTTTCTAAAAAAACAGGTCTTGCAGCCGGTATGTTGACCATGAGTGCTGTTATTCCAGCTGTTACAATACAGCTGAACGGCATGGAAACCCTATTTGCCGCTCTGGTAACGTTCTCGCATGCAGCCTTTGTTATGGGTTGGAAACAACAGCGATCTTACTTCTGGCTTGCTGCCGGATTCATCTGTGCAGCAGCGGCAACATTAACAGCTGGATTCCCCGGACTGTTTATTCCGCTTTTCTCTATTCTTTTCATCTCCTGCTGGCGCAAGCGTCCTACCAGATTCGGCGAATGGGATGTTGCAGGTGGATTCGGCGTATATCTCATTATTGTACTCAGCTGGTTTGCGTACGTATACTTTGCAGTTCAGCCGGAATACTTGCTCAATCTGGTACCAAACGTACTGGCAGCACCATTTAAAGGTGCACTCGCGCATCTTCCATACTGGTGGCATATGCTCAGCATACTCCCACTTATTTTACTGCCTTGGTTAGTGGTAGTACTTGTACTTCCATGGACAAAAATTGCCAGCATCTCTCTGTACAAAAACATTCTGGCAACGCGAAATCCTGAAAATATCGGTACTGCCTACTTGTGGCTTTCTGCGGTAATAACATGTGCAATGTACTGCTTCCTTGACTACATGACACCTGTATGGCTGCTTGTGCTGCTGCCGCAACTTGCAATTCTAGCCGCACGCGCCATCAAAAACTTTTCACCACTGCGCAATACAATTTTTTACCGACTTATTGCACTCGTCTTTTTTGCAGCAGGTATTACACTGATCGGTCTTGTTAACTTCACCCAGTTTATTCCATTTGAAATCAATGGCTGGATGTACCTTTCTGCAATCATGCTCGCTACTGCGGGAATATTCTGGCTCCGCGCACCGTGGAACAGCAGACTCGGCACAGTGGGTCTTGCACTTGCTGTCACAATTCTCCTCCAGCCGGTATTCATTATGTCAGCTTCTACAATCAACGAAGCCATCTCTGCAAAAGATATTTCCATGACTATGGAAGAATACGCAGAAAAGAACTTTGCGCCGGTTGTGTATAATGCTGACCCTGCCCCGTTTGCTTACTTTGTAAGAAAACCTGTCAAACATGCTTTTGATCTGCACACACTCAGCACAATTTTAAACACAAACAAAGATGTTGTTATCATAATGAGCGCAACAGATTGGGATAACTGGCTCACAAAACCGGAAACACTTAAGCTCGTCGACACACAGCACACTCCTATACCACACCTCGGAAAAGGATTTATTCTTGCGATTCAGGAAAAAAGTGCAGGAAACTATCGACCGGAGCCTCAAGTACAACCGGAAGAAGAACCTTCTGTAAACGAGCCAGAAACACCTCCTGCAACAGAGGAACAGCCTGCGTCTCCTGCTGAAGAAGAGCCTGCCACAGACTCTCCGCAGACAGATAATGAAGACGAGCCAGCCCCTCTCAAGCGACCGATTTTAGAGGAAACTACAACAGCAGAATCAACCGAAACCGCTCCTGAACCGGAAACTGATGAGCCAGCACAAGTTGAGCAAGTGTCTCAGGTAGCGCAGCCTGCACCTGTGACTCAAGAACCGGTCACCGAATAATCGCGATCTTCACAAACAAAAAAACGCTCTTCACATGCTGTGAAGAGCGTTTTTTTTAATTTAGCAACTTACTTTTTTTCTTCTTCAACTGGCTCACAGTCAATCACTATTGCCTGTCGAGGAGTTTGTTCTGCATCATTTTTAATTTCGCTATAAATGGTCTGCTCGTCTTTCTGCTGACCACCTGAGGAATGCCATGTGTAATACGTGAACCCTGCATGATTTTGCGCTCCGCCCTGTATAGTGGCAGCACTGAACTGCTTACGCAGCCAGCGGGCAAATGGTTTACGGGTTACCGGAAGCAACAAGGCAAGACCTGCAAAATCTGTAATAAAACCAGGAGTAAGCAACAGCAAGCCTGCAATAAGAATAAGCAATCCTTCTACCATTTCATCAGCAGGCATAGCCCCTTCGTTCAAAGACTGCCGTACCTTCTGCATGGTGTGAAAACCTTCCATGCGTGCAAGCCATGCCCCTGCAATCCCTGTAAGAACTACAATCCCGATAGTAGGAAGCCCGCCAATAACGGAGCCTACTGAAACAAGCATGTATAATTCAAGAATCGGGATGAGAGTAAACAGTAAAAATAATCTTCCAAACATATTGTTGTGCCCTTCATATTCTAAGCAATCTATCCGTACCTTTTTAAAACTAGTCATCCTGAACGAGATGACAAGTGTTTTTATGGTACATCCCCACCGCTAGAGTGCCATACACCCAATACACAATAAATAATGCAGAAGTCACCACCACTTACTGCATAGCACATGATCCATGTGTATTTCGGGTGAAAACTGGTACAGTATGTACAGCAACGCACTATAAAAAAATATCTGAATCAACGAGAATCATCTGGAGTGTAGAGTTCACTATCTGCGGTAATTAGTAAAGAAACTAATTAAGAAATGGCTCTTTATGACAGTAAAAATAAATTTTTTCTCAAAAAAGCAAGGAGTAGGTGTGCTTCTAGGTAAAAAAAAATCTCACCATTACTGGTGAGATTTTTTCTTTTCTTGTCCAACTGGATCGCCGAAAAGCTTAAGCACTCTTAGTTGCTACAGGCTTCACAACAGCGCCAGAGCGCAGACAACGGGTGCAAACATTGATAGCTTTTACCTGACCGTTAGGGAACTGATGACGAACTCGCTGAAGGTTAGGCAGGAAGCGACGTTTGGTTTTGATGTGTGAGTGAGAAACATTGTTACCCACCTGTGGGCCTTTACCGCAAATAGCACATTCTTTAGCCATGGCGATTCTCCGTATATTTAAAGAAAAAAATTTATTACTTTGATTTCTACGCGAGGGGAATTTTTTAAAAAATGTTCGCCCGCCCACGCAAGCAAAGAGATGGGTGTATTATACCCTCAGTACAAAAAAGGCAACCCTTTTCTTGACAAACAAACACTCTCGCATGTAGAAATCCCCTTCCGCAAGAGGACATCAATATGAAACAACTTTGGCTAGCAATCAAGGATCTGCCTCCAGAAGGCAAGGAAATAATCATCAACGATCAGTCCGTATGGCAAAGTCCGATTGATGAATTCGCTCTTCCCTACACTATTAAGGAAGAGCTTGCAGCCCGTTTATTCCTCATCCCTCAAGAAAAGGGATGTATTTTGCACGGTAGCATGACAGGTACTGTTAATCTGCCTTGCAACCGTTGCACTCAAGACGCAACTGTCAACATCAACCAAAATTTTGATGAAGTATTCATACTTGACGAAGAGCTAAGTTCGGACGATACCGAACCTAACGTTCGCATCGTCAATGAAAGTACTGGAATTGAAATTGAAGTTGCAGGCGTTCTTTGGGAAGAATTTGTTATCGCCCTTCCGGTCAAACCTTTATGCAAGGAAGACTGCAAGGGTCTTTGCGCTGAATGCGGCAAAGATTTAAACACTGGAAAATGCGAGTGTGAAGATTCAACACTCGATCCACGCTTTGCGGTTCTTAGAAACCTTAAAGTGGGTAAATAACGATTACGTCTTTCGGAATTCGTTCGAAAGCAGAATAAAGAGAGGATCTGTCATGGCTGTAGCACAGAAAAGAAAATCCAAGTCCCGTAAGGGCATGCGTCGCTCCCACCACCGTGTGGCTGTACCTTCCGTAGTATACTGCGAATGCGGCGAAGCAGCGCTTCCACACCGCGTTTGTGCAGCTTGCGGCACTTACAACGGTCGTCAGATCAGTAAGGACGATGCATAGCATTCCCGTTATAGCCGTAGACGCAATGGGCGGAGACATTGGTCCGTCCGTTAACGTCTCAGGTGCTATTAAGGCTGCTCGCACTTTCGGTATTAAGGTTATTCTTGTCGGTAACGAAAAGTTAATTAATGCCGAACTCGATAGGCTACCCCTAAAAGGGGTGGCCTATGAAGTTGTGCACACCGATGAGGTGGCAGGCATGGACGAGAAGCCTTCAGATATTCTTCGCCGTAAAAAAAATGCGTCCATTCAGATTGCATGCCGCCTTGTAAAAGAAGGCAAAGCAGATGGCATTGTAAGCGCCGGTAACTCCGGTGCTACTGTTGCATGCGGCATGTTTATTATTGGTCGCATTTCCGGCGTAGAACGTCCGGCTCTTGCGAGCGTAATGCCTACAGAAAAGAACCCTATTGTTCTTTTGGATGTAGGAGCCAACGTAGATTGTAAGCCTCAGCACCTGTTCCAGTTTGGCCTTATGGCTAACGCCTTTGCCCGTGACCTTCTGGAGTATGAATCTCCTAGAATTGGTCTGCTTTCTATTGGCGAAGAAGAGGGCAAAGGAAACACACAGGTAAAAGAAGCCTACGACCTGTTTAAACTTACAAACGATATCAACTTCCTAGGAAATGTTGAGGGACGTGACCTGTTTACAGGGGAAGTGGATGTTGTTGTATGTGACGGTTTTGTAGGCAACGTGGCCTTGAAACTCAGCGAGGGCTTAAGCACCTCTATGGGTCGGCTGTTAAAACGACAGTTGATGTCTAGTACAATTGCAAAAATAGGCACGTTACTGGCCAGAAAAGCGTTTAAAAAATTCGCGAAAATCGTGGATTATGCCGAATACGGCGGCGCTCCGGTACTGGGTCTTAAGGGGATCGCGATTGTATGCCACGGCGCATCGAATGATAAAGCTATCTTCAACGCTGTTAAAATGGCATCTACTTTCGTACGCAAAAAAACAAATGAGCGCCTAGTCGAGGCAATCAGCGCCAATGAAGAGCTGACAAGCTTCGGCAGAGCTATTAAGAACTAAAGCTGAGGCGGTGCAGTGTTACTGTGCCGCTTTGTGACTTTTCCGGAAACAGCAATGAAAAAGCAATGTTACATCCGGGGCTTCGGAGCATTTGTTCCTGAAAAGGTTCTAACGAACTTCGACCTCGAAGCGATGGTCGACACAAGCGACGAATGGATCAGAACTCGTACAGGCATCGAGCAGCGCCACATTGTGGCAGAAGGTCAGGCAACATCCGACCTTACAGCCCAAGCGGCAGAAGCTGCACTTGCTGATGCGAAAATGAACCGGGAAGAGTTATCCCATATTCTTGTGGCGACCTGTACTCCTGATGCCTACTGCCCTAACACGGCGTGCATCACTGAGGACAAGCTGGGCTTAAAAGGGCGTATGGCTCTTGACGTAAGTGCCGCTTGTTCCGGCTTCTTGTATGGGTTAAAGCTTGCAAGCTCCCTTGCACAAACAGAAGAAGATGCAAACATTCTTCTGTGCGGCGGCGAAACCATGTCATCCCGCATCAACTGGGAAGACCGCAACACCTGCGTTCTTTTCGGTGACGGCGCTGGTGCTGTAGTTATCTCCGCTACCCCCACTGAAGACTCCACAACTGTTGTAGACATCGAACTTTCCTCTGATGGCTCTTTATGCGAACTGCTGACAATTCGCGGCGGCGGCTCTTCTCTGCCGTACAAAGTCGGACAGCAGGTTCCTGAAGAACACTTCATCATGATGCAAGGACGCGAAGTCTTTAAACATGCTGTCCGCAGCATGGTCGGCGTGTGTAACACTCTTATTGAACGCAACGGTCTTAGCCCTGACGATATCGACATTCTCATTCCGCATCAGGCGAATATGAGAATCATTGAAGCTGTCGGCAAAAAACTTACTATCTCCAGCGAGCGAGTATTTGTTAATGTAGACAAGGTGGGCAACACATCCGCTGCGTCTATTCCGATTGCACTTGGACAGGCTAAAGCAGCTGGCACTCTTGAACCGGGTAAAAATATTCTGCTGACAACATTCGGCGGCGGCTTTACCTGGGGTGCAGCACTGCTTAGAACCTAGAAATCGTATTGCTTGCCGTCTTTTCCCAAAAACTTAAATATTCTTCAATGTTACACAGCCAGTTTTGGGAATTGAAGTTATACTCTCTTTGAGGTATAAGGCATTGCTTTTAACTCCTAACCAGAAGCGATTTATTATGGAATTACTTTCAACAGCACTGGTTACCGGCGGTTCACGCGGAATTGGCAAAGCTATTGCTGAACAGCTGGGCAAAGCCGGATTTCAGGTTTACCTCACATACGTTTCTAAGCCTGAAGAAGCTCAGAACGTAGCAGCTTCCATTGAAGCTGCTGGTGGTAAAGCAAAAGCGTTCAAATTAGATGTTGGCAATCCAGATGAGATTGCAACATTTTTTAAAGAAGAAATTAAAGACAAGGTGAAACTTGATGTTCTTGTTAACAATGCAGGTATCACCAAAGATGGTCTTCTCCTTCGTATGAAGAACGAAGACTTTGATCGTGTCATTAACGTAAACTTGCGCGGAGCTTTTGTTGCTTGTAGAGAAGCAGCAAAGATCATGAGCAAGCAACGCTGCGGTCGCATCATCAACCTTACTTCTGTAGTAGGTCAGATGGGCAACGCAGGTCAGGCTAACTACTGCTCTGCTAAAGCAGGCATTATCGGTATGACAAAATCCATGGCAAAAGAACTCGGTGCCCGTAATATCACCGTTAACGCTGTTGCCCCCGGCTTTATCAAAACCGATATGACAAATGCTCTTCCAGAGGCTGTTCGCAATGATTACGAAAAAGCAATTCCTCTTAAACGCATGGGCGATGTAGAAGATATTGCAAACACCGTAGCCTTCCTTGCATCAAGCGGTGCTGGCTACATCACAGGGCAGGTTATTGCCGTTAACGGCGGCATGTACTGCTAGCGGATTGCATCCGTAATAAAACTTTACTGCTTTCTTTCCAGAAGGCAAAATAACAAAAAAGAAAACAATCCATTGGAGGAATCCATGTCTGCAGAAGCTAAAGTAAAACAGATCATCATTGAGCAGCTCGGCGTATCTGAAGAAGAAGTAAAAAACAACGCTTCTTTCGTTGAAGACCTCGGCGCAGACTCTCTTGACCTCACCGAACTCATCATGGCTATGGAAGAAGAGTTCGGCGTAGAAATCGACGACGACGACGCACAGAAAATCCTGAAAGTTCAGGATGCATACGACTACATCGCAAAACAGCAGTAGTCCGCACTGTTACAGCGTTTTATATACAGGCGTCTTATGCTCGTTAGCATAAGACGCCTTACCCGCTTATTTTGACAGTACATTAATGAGGTAGTGCTGTCCGCGCAACGTACAGAGAAGCGGGTTGAACTAATCTCTTATACAGCGCACTTTTTCCCAGGAATGAAGCATATGACTGAAAAAAGAGTAGTAGTAACCGGCGTTGCCACCATTAACCCTCTCGGGAATGATGTTGACACCAGCTGGGAGAAACTTATTGCCGGAGAATCCGGCATCGGGCCTATCACCCAGTTTGATGCAAGTGAGTTTACTTCACAGATTGCAGGTGAAGTAAAAGACTTTAATGCAGCCGACCATATTCCGGCAAAACAGGCGCGTCGTATGGATCGCTTCGTACAGTTCGGTGTTGCCTGTGCAAAACAGCTCATGGAAGACTCCAAGTACGAAATAACTGACGAAAACGCCAAACGCGTCGGCGTTATGCTTGGCGTAGGTCTTGGTGGTCTCAATACTATCGAAACCTTCCATACTAAGCTCACCAGCGCGGGTCCTAATAAAATCAGCCCGTTCTGGATTCCGATGCTTATCTCGAACATGGCACCGGGGCAGGTTTCCATTTTCACTGGCGCAAAAGGTCCAAACCTTGTGTTCACCAGTGCCTGTGCGTCCGGTACTCATGCCATCGGACACGCATTTGAAGATATTAAATCCGGTCGCTGTGATGCAATCATCACCGGCGGTGTAGAATCTACAATCACCCCTATGGGTGTTTCCGGCTTTACCGCGCTTAAAGCGCTTTGCAGCAACCGTAACGATGAGCCTACCAAAGCTTCCCGTCCGTTCGATGGTGAACGCTCCGGCTTTATCATCGGTGAAGGCGCAGGTCTCCTGCTGCTTGAATCATACGATTCTGCAAAAGCACGCGGTGCAAAAATTTACGCAGAAGTTGTGGGCTTCGGTTCTACCGGTGATGCATACCATATGACTGCACCACGCGAAGATTCCGAAGGAATGGCTCAGTCCATGCTGAATGCTATTGAAGAAGCAGGCATTGAAACTGATGCTGTAGACTGCATCAACGCACACGGTACTTCCACCTCTCTTAACGACAAAGCAGAAACCGGTGCGATGAAAAAAGTCTTTGGGGATCATGCATACAACTTGCGTGTTTCCGCAAACAAATCCCAAACAGGTCACCTGCTAGGTGCCGCTGGCGGTATGGAAGGAGTATTCTCCTGCCTGACGCTCGATAAGGGGGTTGTTCCGGGAACCGCAAACCATGAAACACCCGACCCAGAATGCGATCTGAACTACATGGGGAATGGTTCAGAAGAGTATCAAGCTGAGTACGTACTCAGCAACAACTTCGGTTTTGGCGGCACCAACGCAAGTGTGCTGTTCAAACGTTTCGAAGGGTAATGTGTGGGCGTACACGGCAAGCTGCTGTGTACGCCCTTTTTCTTCCTCATTTAAATCGTAAGGGGCATCACTCATGGATGAAGTTTTTATCCAAGATCCTGAAGTAGGCCGTTCTATTTTTCAGGAAATCGATCGCCAGACCGGTGGGCTTGAATTAATCGCATCAGAAAACTTTGTGTCCGCAGCTGTACGCCAAACTCAAGGCTCAGTACTTACTCACAAGTATGCAGAAGGCTACCCGGGCAAGCGCTACTACGGTGGTTGTGAATACGTAGACGTTACCGAAACCATCGCTATCGAACGCGCAAAAGAAATCTTTGGTGCAGAATATGTTAACGTGCAGCCGCACTCCGGCAGTCAGGCTAACATGGCAGCGTACTATGCCATCGCGAACGCGGGCGATACTGTACTGGGTATGGACCTCTCCCACGGGGGACACCTTACACACGGCAGCCCTGTCAACTTCTCCGGTAAGTTCTTTGATGTAAAAGCGTACGGTGTAGACCGTGAGACTGGTCGTATTGATTACGATAATGTTCTCAAACTTGCGAAAGAGCATAAGCCTACTGTTATTATTGCAGGCGCAAGTGCTTACCCTAGAGAAATTGATTTTGCGAAATTCCGTGCTATCGCAGACGAAGTAGGCGCAAAGCTGTTTGTAGACATGGCGCATATTGCAGGTTTAGTTGCAGCTGGTTTGCATAACTCACCTGTTCCACATGCACATGTAACAACAACTACTACACACAAAACCCTGCGCGGTCCTCGCGGCGGTATGATTCTTTCCACAGAAGATCTGAGCAAGCCGTTGAACAGCCAGATTTTCCCTGGAATCCAAGGCGGCCCACTCATGCACGTGATTGCAGCTAAAGCAGTTGCATTCGGCGAAGCTTTACGTCCTGAGTACAAAGTCTACCAGCAGCAGGTTATCGATAATGCTAAAACCATGGGACAGGCTCTTCTTGATGAAGGCTTCAATCTGGTTTCCGGTGGTACAGACAACCACCTCCTGCTCATCGACCTGACCAATAAAGATATCACTGGTAAAGAAGCACAGCTTGCTCTTGATAAAGCTGGCATCACTACCAACAAAAACACTGTTCCTTTTGAAACACGCAGCCCGTTTGTTACTTCCGGTATTCGCATCGGAACACCGGCACTTACAAGCCGCGGTATGAAAGAAGCAGAAATGCAGCAAGTAGCAGCTTGGCTTGTTGATGCGCTCAAGCACATCGACAATGATGCGTACCTTGCCAACATACACAAGCAGGTTACGGCGTTCGCGCGTACATTCCCGCTTTTCGCTTGGTAACACACTAAGCCGGGGATTCTTCCCCGGCTTTTTTTTTTGCTCATGCTTCCTGCTTTTCGCTTTTATACTTTGGGTGATTTTTTAAATTATCTATGGTGGCTTGACTGCAACAAGTCAGACACATATCGTATCTGTCCCGTAATCATTTTTACAAATCAACGTCCCATTAGAAACACCTCCCGTCGGAGTTATTATCAATGCAGCAGAGACTTCCTTGGCCTCAATATTTCATGGACATAACCTACATGGTTGCCGAACGCTCTACTTGTCTTCGCCGTAAAGTTGGCGCTATCGCAGTTAAAGACAAACGCATTCTTGCAACAGGCTACAATGGCGCCCCTGCCAGCACATCACATTGTCTGGATATTGGATGTCTTCGTGCCGAACTGGGCATTCCTTCCGGTCAGCGTCACGAAATGTGCCGCGGACTTCATGCAGAGCAAAATGTTATCATTCAGGCAGCTGTTCACGGGGTATCCCTTGCTGGTGCAGAAATTTACTGTACCACCATGCCGTGCCTTATTTGCACTAAAATGCTGCTTAACTGCGGTATCAAAGGTGTTTACTATGTAGAAGGCTACAATGATGAACTTGCAGCAGCTATGGTACAAGAAGCTGGCATTCCGTTCACTAAAATAGATCATGTAGTCAGAGGCGCATAATGCAGCACCGCAATGCCCATTTTATGCGCCGTGCCATTGCGTTGGCTGAAAAAGGACGAGGAACTGCCGCCCCCAACCCGACTGTTGGAGCTGTGCTCGTCAAGCACGGACAAATTGTTGCTGAAGGATATCACACTGCATGTGGGCAACCGCATGCAGAAATAGAGTGCCTTCGCAACGCTGCCGAAAACAATATTTCTCCAAGCGATTGCAGCATGTATGTTACGCTTGAGCCATGCAATCATTACGGAAAAACTCCCCCTTGCTCCAAAGCTATTTTAGATGCTGGCATCAAGCATGTTGTCGTAGGGTTAGAAGACCCTAACCCGAAAGCTAAAGGCGGCGCACAATTTTTACGCGAAAACGGCGTGACTGTTGAAACAGGCATGCTTGAAGAAGAGTGCCGAAACCTTGTAGCAGATTTCCTCACTTGGATTCAGACGCCCTACCCTTTCACTGTACTGAAACTAGCCTCTACATTGGATGGAAAAATTGCCACCAAGACAGGACATTCTCAATGGATCAGCTGCGAAGAATCTCGAAAGCGAGTCCATGAGCTTAGGAAAAAAGTACAGGCAGTTATCGTCGGTGGGGGAACATTCTATGCAGACAATCCTCAATTGACCTGCCGTCTGGAAGGCGTTGAGCAGCAACCGCTTGCTGTAATTATAACCAAGCATCTTCCGGAAGACCCAGCACAGTTTACACTCTTGAAAGAGCGTCCTGAGCAAGTTATTTTCTGGACAAATGAAGAATCTGCATTATCTGAAACAGCAAGGAAGCTACAGACAATAGGCTGTTCTGTTGTAAGCTTACCGGAGCAAAACGGGAACCTTGATCTTGCAGCAGGGCTTATCTGGCTGCGTGAGGAAAAAAAGTGCCTCTATACCCTTTGCGAAGGCGGAGGAAAATTGGCATTATCGCTTCTTGAGAACAATCTCGTAAACGAATTTCAGTTGCATATGGCTCCCAAAATTGTCGGAGATCACAACGCACCCGACATCTTTTCTGGTAGAACTATCGCAACAATGGACGAAGCGCTCCGCTTACGAATTATCAAAACGGAACTTAGCGGCGATGATGTCATACTGACATTACGCCGACAGGAAATTTAGCATGTTCACAGGAATAATTCTTGGACAGGGTGAAGTCCGCTCTGTTCAGAATATGGGCAAAGAAACACGCCTTACAATTATACCACGCTGCGAGCTGACCGACTACGTACTCGGTGAATCCATCGCAACCAACGGCGTATGCCTTACTGTTGAAGAGTTCGGCGCTGACTGGTTTACTGTTTATGCTTCTGCGGAAACAATGGGGCTTACCAACCTTGGTAAGCTTAAATCCGGCAGTAAAGTAAACCTGGAACGCGCTCTTACAATGGGTGACCGCCTTGGCGGACACATTGTAAGCGGACACGTTGACTGTATCGGCACTGTAGATTCTGTACGTCCGGCAGGGCTTTCAAAAATCTACAAAATTTCTTTCCCGCAAGAGTTCGAAACGCAGGTTATCCCTAAAGGTTCAGTTACCCTTGATGGAATCAGCCTCACAGTTAATGCTTGTGGAAACAATTTTCTGGAAGTAAACATTATCCCCGAAACTCAAAAGATCACTACAATAGCCCAGTGGAATCCGGGATACAGTGTTAATATAGAGACGGACGTGATTGGAAAATACGTTCAACGCATGCTTGGGGCATGGCAGCCCAATGCTGCGCAGGAGAAATCTGCTCCTTCCTCTATTACTGAAGAGTTTCTCAGAAAAAATGGATTTTAATTTTCGCATTCATTAATCTGCTTCGTGGGACATGCAGTTTAAGAACATACAACGAGGTGCGACAATGCCAATGTGTACGGCCGAAGAGGCCATTGAAGAGATTAAAAAAGGTCGAATGGTTATTCTCGTAGATGACGAAGATCGCGAGAACGAAGGTGACCTTACTATTGCTGCTGAGCATGTAACACCAGAAGTTATTAACTTTATGGCGACATACGGGCGTGGACTCATTTGTCTTGCGCTGGCTCCTGAATGGGTAGACAAGCTTGAACTGCCGATGATGACCCAGCGTAACGGTTCCAAGTTCGGTACAAACTTTACCGTTTCTATTGAAGCGCGAACAGGCGTTACTACCGGTATCTCCGCTAAAGACAGAGCTACAACAATTCTTGCTGCAATTGCAGACGACGTACAGCCGGACGACATTGTTACTCCGGGTCACATCTTCCCATTACGCGCCCAGAGAGGCGGCGTACTTGTACGTGCCGGTCAGACAGAAGGTTCCGTTGACCTTGCTAAACTTGGCGGTCTTAAAGGCGCTGCTGTTATTTGCGAAATCATGAAAGATGATGGTGAAATGGCTCGCATGCCTGACCTCGTTGAATTTGCAGAAAAGCACGATTTAAAAATCGCAACTATCCGCGATCTTATCCGCCACCGCATGCGTCCGGACGAACTTTCCGTTACTCGTGTTGCAGAAGCGGAAATGCCTACTAAATATGGTGAATTTAAAATCATCGCATACGAAAACGAACTTGAGCCGGAAACTCATATTGCCCTTGTGAAAGGTCCAATCGATTCCAGCAAACCAGTACTCGTTCGCGTACACAGTGAGTGTCTCACTGGTGATGTGCTTGGTTCCATGCGTTGTGATTGCGGCGACCAGCTTGCAAACGCGATGTGTAAAGTTCAGGCAGAAGATCAGGGCATCATCCTGTACATGCGCCAAGAAGGACGCGGTATCGGGCTTGCCAACAAAATTAAAGCATACAACCTTCAAGATCAGGGCTACGACACTGTAGAAGCGAACGAAAAGCTCGGCTTTAAAGCTGACCTTCGTGATTATGGTATCGGCGCACAGATGTTGGTTGATCTTGGTGTACGCCAAATGCGTATGATGACCAACAACCCGAAAAAGATTGTTGGTATTGAAGGATACGGCATTGAAGTTGTAGAACGTGTTCCTATTGAAATGAACGCTTGCGAATTCAATGAAGACTACTTACGTACAAAAAAAGAAAAAATGGGTCACATGCTTGAACATCTTAATGATTCCAAGTAGTAACCATTATTCAAATTAAATACATGCTCCCTATCCCTAAAAATAGTTCTTTTCAGGGCTGGGGAGCTTGTTCTATACTTACCGACCCGCTTTTGCTGTTGGAGTAAAAAGTGGACTTAAGAAGGAGATTACACATGCTGCATATCAAAACTATCGAAGGTCAGTTCGACGCAAAAGGTCTTAAAATTGCAATTATCGCAACACGTTTCAACGATTTTGTTGTTGATCGTCTTGTTGGTGGCGCAGTAGACTACCTTGTTCGCAACGGCGGTGACCGCGAAGACATTACTATTGTAAAACTTCCGGGTGCATTCGAAATGCCGATTGCTGCCAAAAAACTGGCTGCCAGCGGTAAATATGACGGCATTGTAGCAGTTGGTGCAGTTATCCGCGGTGCTACTCCTCACTTTGATTTTGTATGTAATGAATGTGCAAAGGGTCTTGCTCAGGTTAGCCTCGATTCCGAAACACCAGTAGGCTTCGGTCTTCTTACCTGTGATTCCCTTGAACAAGCAATCGAACGCGCTGGCTCCAAAGGTGGCAACAAAGGCGTTGAAGCCGCATCCGCCATGCTTGAAACATACCGTGTTCTGGAGCAATTGTAATATATGGCTAACAAACCCAAAAAAACACCACGCAAGTTGGCACGTGCACAAGCATTTCAGTTTTTGTACGGCTTAAATTTTTCTCCTGCCATGACCATTGAGTCTTTGCAGGAAGCCTACACTATTTCGCCTGACAATGCCGACAAACCAGAAGCTCAGTGTCAGCCGGAAGGCTTCACATGGGAACTGATTGAAGGTGTATGGAGCAACTACCGTGCTCTGGACGACGTGATTGGACAATTTTCCCGCCACTGGAAAGTGGATCGTATTGGCAAAATTGAACTCACCGTGCTCCGTCTTGCAGTTTTTGAAATGCTTTATCGTGAAGATATTCCACCAAAAGTTGCTATTAACGAAGCTATCGAACTTGCAAAGCAGTTTGGCGACGAACGTTCTCGTCCATTCGTTAACGGTCTGCTAGATGCTGCTGCAAAAGCTCTGGATGAAGGAACACTGAAACTTAAATACTAGTACCAATGCCTCCGGCGAAAAGGTTACCCCTTACGCCACAAAGGAATATCCTTTAACCGCAATATGGCGAGCAATATCTCGCAGTACTTCCGGTTTTGGCATTGCTACGTATCCCATTTCAGACGCCTTCATATATAGCGTTTTTTTGTGCCCGGACTTCTTGAAAAAAGAAGTTCGGGCATCTCCCGTTAAAAAAATGACATTTTTGCGCAAAACAAAGCTTCCTTCTCTTGCCGAATAACAGGTTGTTTTGTATTGCAAGGCAGTAAAAATAAGTATGAAGTTCCAGACGGCTCGACAATCTGGTAACTATTTATATTGTTTAAGAATCAAAAAACTGTTGCGTGCCCCCATGTGGTAGCACAAGCGTAGAGTTGCTGAACAACCACATATACGCACAGTCACGGTAGTTTTCTGCACGGATAACGAATATCCTCCGTTAGAAATCGATTCCATGGCTGTAACAACAGACGTTTTTAATGAGCGAAAGATTAAAGGAACTGTCGGCAATGAAATATGATCCGCAAGCCATAGAAACTAAATGGCAGCAAACTTGGGCAGCCAACGGTGATTTCCACACCGATCACACTTCAGACAAACCTAAACACTATGTGCTGGAAATGTTCCCGTACCCTTCCGGCAACATTCACATGGGTCATGTTCGCAACTATTCACTTGGTGACGTTGTAGCGCGTTTCATGCGTATGAAAGGCAAAAACGTAATGCACCCTATGGGTTGGGATGCTTTTGGTCTTCCTGCGGAAAACGCAGCTATCAAAAACAACATCCACCCGGCAAAGTGGACTCATTCCAACATCGACAACATGCGTGACCAGCTTTCACGCCTTGGCTACTCTTTCGACTGGCGTCGTGAGCTTGCCACCTGCGATAAAGAATACTACCGCTGGGAACAGTTGTTCTTCCTCAAATTTCTTGAAAAAGGTCTGCTCTACCGCAAGCGTCAGGCTCAGAACTGGTGTCCTACATGTAACACCGTTCTTGCTAACGAACAGGTTGAAGACGGTCTTTGCTGGCGTTGTGACTCTGTTGTAGAACAGCGTGACCTCGCACAGTGGTTCCTTAAAATCACAGACTACGCTGAAGAGCTGCTTGCCGACCTCGACAAACTCAAAGGCGGCTGGCCGGATCGTGTTATCTCCATGCAGGAGAACTGGATTGGTAAATCTGTAGGTGCAGAAATCCAGTTCAAAGTCGAAGATTCCGACGAAATTATCCCTGTGTTCACCACCCGCCCAGACACTGTGTTTGGTGTATCTTTCATGAGCCTTGCGCCAGAACACCCACTGGTAGAAAAACTCATCGAAGGTAAAGAGCAGGCTGATGACGTACGTGCATTCGTAAAGCGCATCACAAACATGGATCGCATTGAGCGTACCTCTGACAATCTGGAAAAAGAAGGTATCTTCACCGGTGCATACTGCATCAACCCAGTGAATGGTGCTAAAGTTCCTGTATACGTTGCCAACTTTGTTCTCGTTGACTACGGCACAGGTGCTGTAATGGCAGTACCGGCACATGACCAGCGTGACTTTGAATTTGCACATAAATATGAGTTGCCACTGCATGTTGTAATTCAGCAGGAAGGCGAAGAGCTTGATCCTGCTACCATGACAGAAGCATACACTGCGCCTGGCATCATGGTTAATTCCGGTGAATTCAGCGGCATTACCAACGAAGAAGGCAAAGAAAAAGTTGCCGTATGGTTGCAGGAAAACAACTGCGGCGAAAAAACCGTCAACTACCGCCTGCGTGACTGGAACATTTCCCGTCAGCGCTACTGGGGTGCTCCAATCCCTGTAGTATATTGTGACGAATGCGGCATTGTTCCAGAAAAAGAGGAAAATCTTCCTATTGAACTTCCACTGAACGTGCAGACACATGCCGATGGTCGTTCACCACTTCCAGACTCTCCTGAATTCGTAAACTGCACTTGCCCTAAGTGTGGAAAGCCTGCACGTCGCGAAACAGATACCATGGATACTTTCGTAGAATCCTCATGGTACTTTGCACGCTACACTGATGCACAGAATCACGAAGCACCATTTACACCGGAAGCTCTCAACTACTGGGCACCAGTTGATCAGTACATTGGTGGTGTTGAACACGCTATTCTTCACCTGCTTTACGCACGCTTCTTCACCAAAGCACTGCGTGACTGCGGCTACATGAACTTCGACGAGCCTTTCGCTAACCTGCTCACTCAGGGCATGGTTCTCATGGATGGCTCCAAAATGTCCAAATCCAAAGGTAACGTTGTTGACCCGACTGCTATGATCGAGCGCTACGGTGCTGACACAGTACGTCTGTTCTGCCTCTTTGCTGCCCCACCAGAGCGTGACTTTGAATGGTCTGAAACCGGCATCGACGGTTCTTTCCGCTTTGTAAACCGCATCTGGCGTCTCATTGAAGAGCTTGAAGGCGACCTTATTACCGCTGAACCTTGTTCTTCTACTGCTGATGACTGCACCTGCAAAGAAGCAAAAGGCATTCGTCTTAAAGAACATGAGACCGTCAAAAAAGCGGGTGACGACATTGAACAGCGCTTCCAGTTCAACACCGCTATCGCAGCGGTTATGGAACTGGTAAACGAAATCTACCTTGCTAAAGATGCTCTGAAAGGTGACGAAAAAGGTCGCAAAGTTCTGTCTTCAGCAATCAGCACAGTTATCAACCTCATGTCCCCATTCACTCCGCACCTGTGCGAAGAAATCTGGGAACAGCTTGGACACACTGAGCGCCTTGTACATGCAAGCTGGCCAACCTACAGCGAAGAAGCAATGGTAAAAGATGTACTCACCGTTGTAGTACAGGTAAACGGCAAGGTTCGTGCTCGTCTCGAAGTGCCTGCCTCCGCAAGCAAAGATGAAGTTGAAGAACTCGCAAAAACTGATGCGAATGTTCTCAAGCACATTGAAGGAAAAACAATCCGCAAAGTGATCGTTGTTCCTGGCAAGCTTGTTAACATCGTAGCTAACTAAATCATGAAGGGTGGAGTTTTTACTCCACCCTTTTTCTTGCTAAGCTTTTTTTGCCTCCGACGGGCAAGGGACTTCAAGCCCCTTGCATCCCCGATTAGGCGAATCAGATTCTATGCGTGAATAGCCCTTGCGGCGCTATCAACGTGATTCAAAAAAAGTGGCGAGCAGAATATTTTTAGGGTGGAGTTTTTACTCCACCCTTTTTTTTGCGATAACATCATAAAAACAAATGGTATTCGCTTAATAGCTAGTGCTGATTATTTCTATTGGGAAATGTAATCTGTAAAAAAGGCTTCACATTCTAAATACAATGCGCGAGAAATTATGAAAGAAAAAACTACACAACGTAACCTCCGTATAACGGACTTTTTGGACTCACATGCAATCAAAACTCAAAATCATACTCGCACTTATTGGCGGTGTCCTGTGCATCGCAGTGGTATCCTTACTACTTTCCGGCATTCGCGTAATCGCCGACCTTTTCGCATACATAAATCCGGTCTACGTTCCGATTGTATTCTGGTCACTTACCGCTATTGGTAGCGCACTACTTAGCTACGCAGCCCTGACACTATTTATTTTTCCAAAACCACTGCTCATACCGGAAAACCCAACGGATGAGCAGCTAGAAGAATACCGTCGCAGATACATTGAACGGCTTCGATGCAATCCTTTTATCAAAAGCCAGCAGTTAGCTTGCGAAACTCAGCAAGAAATTGACGACTGTATCGCTGTTCTGAAAACAAAAGCCAACAAGCAGATTGAAGAAACCTCTAAGCGAGTTTTTGTCGGTACTGCAACAGCACAAAACGGCAGACTGGATACGCTTATTGTCTTTGCACTTATCACTCATCTTATCTACAAAATTACTAAGTTGTATGCGCAACGCCCACACGTAAGTGACTTGATAACACTCTATAAGAACGTTGCTGCAACCGCCTTCTTCGCTGGTGCATTGGAAGATATAGTTGTGGAAGAATACACGCAGCAAATCGTAGCTCCACTTGTGGCAACCTCGGCGATTGGCAGTATTCCGGGGGCACAATCAGTTGCGTCCGTTGTTACAACCTCAATTCTTGATGGTTCCATGAACTCACTGCTAACCATGCGCTGTGGAATTATTGCCCGCAACTACATGAGCATTTATTCAGACAGTGATTTAGTCTCACAAAAAGAGCTGCGAAAATCTGCAACAGCAGAGGCAGCCGCAATGTTTATGCGAACATCAGGTGACACAATCTCAACAGTTGCCCAGCTACTCATTTCCGGCGCATCCAAAACCGTTAAGCGTAGCATGGCAAAAGCATGGGATGCCGTTCGTAGCGTCGCTCCGTCCTCAAAAAAACGTACAGCATCTGAAGAGCCTGAAGAAGCCACAAAACCACCAAAGGAAAAGAAAGAGCGTTTCAGCACTGCGCGTTCCTGTGTATCTGGTGCAGCAGAAAAAATTGCTTCTGGAGCTTCCGCTACGGGGACAACCATCAAGCATGCGACGAAAAAAACAGCCTCGGGCGTAGCTTCCGGCTTTTCCACTGCTACGTCTACTGCAAGCAAAGGTGTTTCAGCAGCGGCGTCCAGCGCATCAAAAAGTGCTTCTTGCGCCGCACACACCGTCTCAAAGGGAATTTCAGATGTTGCATCTGCGGCAAATGTCGCCAAAAAGAATATCAATACGACAGTGTCCACAACAGCAAGCCGTATTAATGCGAAAGCCACTGACGCAACAAGTGGATTACACACCGCCGCAACGGCTGCTACACATAACCTTCACTCCGTTAGCAAAAAGACAGCAACAGCAGTGAATAAAGCTGATGCCAAATTAAAAAACGGTGTAAAAAAATCCGGTAAAAAAGTATCAGCTGTCGCTGGAAAAGCTAAAAAGACTCTTGTCCGTCCTTTCTCAAAGAAAAACACTGGAAAAGACTCAACACAGCACCCTGAATAATTCATAAAAAAAGAGCTGAGAAGGTGACAGTCCTTCTCAGCTCTTTTTTTATAACATTACTAGCTGCTAGCAAAATAGTGAGTAGCACAGGACACTGTTTGCTGAAAACTTCTTGAAAGCCCAAAAGCTACCACAGATGCCCACGTCAGGTGTTCGCTACTCACCTTCTTCGTTAAGCCTGCGTGTCACAAATTTATCCAGCTGGTTTGTAAATTCCTGTTTATCCCGTGCACCAAGGGGAGCAGGTCCACCACCGACCATTCCACCGCTACGTAACTCTTCCATAAGATGACGCATGCGTAGCAACCCTTTGATATTATCTTCTGTATACAGCTGCCCTCGTGGGTTCAACCCAGTGGCGCCCTTTTCAACAACCTTGTCTGCAAGCGGAACATCCGCTGTCACTACAAGGTCACCCTCGTCTGCACGCTTTGCAATTTCATTGTCTGCCTCGTCAAACCCAGCCCCTACTCGAATAAAATCAATATATGGAGAAGGCGGAACAGCCATTCCGCTGTTCGCAACAAGTGTTGTTCTTACTTTTCGTCGCACAGCTACCTTAAAAAGCACATCTTTAATCACTCGGGGGCAGGCATCTGCATCTACCCATATCTGCATAGTAACTCCGGTGTATTTTGTTGGATACCTTACCATATCAACGTGTCACAAGCCTTGTTTTTACAACGCCTGTTTACCTGTTAACCGCATCCGAAGCTAGACGTAATCACACTTCATCTGTTATCTAATATCGTGTTGGTATCTCATTGCATATACCGAGTTGTACCAACTGTATTTTCTTTTTTGACACAAACAATAACATAGGAATCTCGAATGACGCTTCCTGCATTATCCTCTGTATCCCGCCTTTGTGCACTCATATGCCTGCTTGCTACGCTCGCTCTCTCAGGCTGCGGATATACATTTACTAACAACCAGCCAAGCCTTTTCGGCGACGGTTCATCCACAATGCGTATTAGAGAAGTAAAGAACTCTACTATTTACCCGTGGATTACTCAGGTTGTCCGTACTGCTATGTACGACGAAATTACCGATAGAAATCTCGCTGTTATGACCGCATCTGACAAAGCAGATTATAGTATGGTCATTGATATTGAGAAATTCACTATCAACAGTCGTATTAAAGGTACAAAAGACGAAACACTCGAATACACTGTCACTATCATATTTAGTACATCCGTTTACAGCAAAGCAAATAAGCTGGTGTGGACTTCGGACAAAACAACTCTATCACGCTCATATCCTGTTTCTGATGAACGCACAGCAGGTGTAGAAATTATCAACCTGCTGGTTGAAAAAATGGCTGATAAGATGCGTAACACATTCTAGCGTTGCATTACTGCCCATAGACCTGCGTGATACCATTGTATATAAAGAGGCTCGGAGTCATTGCTCCGAGCCTTTTTTAGTAATTATACAACGGCAAGCATCGAAATATCATTTCGGTGTAATGCAATGCCGAATAGTAGTGCTTACCGCCCTAATTTTGAACACCACAAAACAGGATACCACATGCCAAGACCCGGATTTTCCATTTGCGTCTGCCCCGATATACAGCTGACCAAAAACTACATCAATTCCCTATTACAGGAAAATCCCGCTCCAGAGGGAGCGTGGGAAAAACACGTATACTGGAGCGATGAAGGGCTGCCGCCTGTCTTCTGGGAAAACCTTACGCTGCAAGGATTGTTTGCCTCACCCAAAGTGCTCATGATTCGTAATGCACAAAACCTTCCCATTGATGCGTGGCGTAAACTCAGCACAAGTCTCGGGCAATATAATCCGCTGGCATGGGTCATTATTTTCCTTGAAGCCCCATACGATAGAGGCAAACCTAAAATCCCAGCTGCAATAAAGAAACTACCATGCTGGAAACTGGCAGAAACGAAAGCATGGATATGGCAATCAGCAGGACTTACAGAACGTGCAATGCGTGGTTTCATTGAACAATGGGCAGCACAAAATCATATGCAAATTGAACCCAAAATAGTTCATGCGCTATCACAAGTTTTACCCCAAGATGCCTCTGCCGCAAAAAATGAGCTGGAAAAACTCGCTCTTGCTGCCGGAGATGCTCGAATAATTGCAGACGAGCACATTAAAGATATTTCCCATGATGCTGATATGGATATATTCGCGTTCATCAACGCACTACAATCAGGCAAAACACCTGATAAGGTGTGGAACAAGGTTCTATCCAGTCAGGCAGCAGGCGACGCAATGATCTTTTCATTCCTTGCCATGCTCCTGCGCGAAGCACGTATTTTATGGCAACTCTATGCAGGCGAAACCGTCCGCTTACCCTCCGGTATTGTGCAACAAAAAAAACGACTCGCAACAAACCTCGGTCCAGTTCGCCTTTCAAAAATATGGGATCTGGCTCTGGAAGCAGAAATGGGTATCAAAACTGGTGAACGCAAGCCAGAACAGGCGATGGAAATATTAGTTGCCGGTCTTCTTGCTCTTTTTTCTCCAAAAAAGTAGCTTTTTTGCCTTGTTTTACCACTAACTGTCTCTTTTTTTCTGCTTGATGCACCTTTTTTGTTGAAATATAATTAAAATTCACCTGTTATCGCTTGCCACGTTGCAATTCCTGTTTATTATGACAGAAAAAGCTCACTATCATGGACATAGGAAGCGTCTGCGCGAAAAATTAAACAAAGACGAGCAGTCGCTTGCTGACTACGAAATCCTAGAACTTGTGCTCGGAACTGTTATTTTGCGTTCCGACACAAAACCGCTCGCTAAAGAACTATTACATCGATTTGGTACACTTCGAGGTGTGCTAGATGCGCAAGATGAAGACCTGCTTCAACTCAAAGGCTTCGGGGCATCTCTTCTGAGCCACTGGAAGTTACTACGGGAACTCTTCTCCCGTTACATGGAATCTGGAATCTCGGAAAAGAAAAAGCTTTCCAGCCCTGCTGAAGTTGCAGAAATGGCACGCATCCGATTGGGACGTAAAGATAAAGAAGAGTTTTGGGCAGCTTTTTTGGATAACCAGAACAGGCTCATTTCTTGGGAAAGAATTTCAACCGGCACAGTGAATACTACCATGATCTACCCAAGGGAGCTTATGGAGCAGGCACTGCAACGCAAAGCCAGTTCGCTGGTAATTGTACACAATCATCCGGGTGGCAATCTTAATCCTTCGTCACCGGATATAGAAATAACACGGCACATTGTACAGGCAGGACGCATATTAGGCATTAGACTACTCGACCATCTAATAATTACAGCAGAGACATACTACAGCCTGAAGGATGAGGGACACATGTAACATCTTCCAAAAGGAGGCGTATCATGGCTAGGCAGCGCTATATCATATCAGGGAAAGTACAAGGGGTTGGGTTCCGGTATTGGGCACACCACACAGCAATTTCTTTGGGATTAAGCGGTTGGGTACGCAATCTGCCGGATGGACGTGTTGAGCTTGTTGCAGAGGGAGATATCAGTAGTCTGCGTCAATTTGAAAAAGAACTGTGGCAAGGTCCGGTAAGTGGGCATGTCACGGATGTTCAGCCGTGTGACACAAATTTACAGGAAGAACTTACGGGTTTTTCCATGCATTAAACACATGTTACTGTCGTAGATACGCCAGCAACTATATATAACACCGTATCTGCCCAGCTTGGAGGGCACCCATGACTGACGATATAATGAACAGCACACCGTTAATTACCGAAGAGGAAGTTCTTTCAGGCGCTCTGGAGCACGATGCAGATGCAACGCTACCGGAATTCCCCGCCGAACTTCCTGTACTTCCGGTTCGAGATATTGTTGTCTTCAATTACATGATTCTTCCGCTCTTTGTAGGGCGTGAAAAATCTGTTCAGGCCGTTGACGCTGCCCTTAACGGCAGCCGCTACATGATGATTACAACACAGAAAGACGAATCCACTGAAGATCCTTCGCCAGAGGATTTGCACACCACTGGTACTGTTGTAATGATTATGCGCATGCTTAAAATGCCTGACGGACGCCTCAAAGTGCTCGTACAAGGTGTAAGCCGTGCAAAAATCGATCACTTCACCAGCACAGAGCCATACCTTGTGGCAGAAGTGAATGGTCTGGAAGAAGTCGAAATCGAAGAAGTTTCCGTTGAAACAGAAGCTATGATGCGTGCCGTACGCGAACAGAGCGAAGAAATTCTCTCCCTGCGTGGTGTTGCAACATCTGAAATTATGTCTGTTCTCAACACAGTGCACGATCCAGGACGCCTTGCAGATTTGATTGCAGCAAATTTGCGAATGAAAGTACCGGATGCACAGTCTATTCTTGAGTGCAACGACCCTCTGGATCGTTTAGACCTTGTCAATAAGCAGCTCCAAAAAGAATCAGAAGTTGCTAACGTACAGGCACGCATTCAATCTATGGCTCGAGAAGGCATGGATAAGGCACAACGCGACTACTACCTGCGCGAACAGCTTAAAGCTATCCGTACAGAGCTTGGTGAAGGTGAAGGTGCAGAAGAAGAAGCAGAAGAGCTTGCTGAAGCACTGAACAAAGCAGGTCTGCCTAAGGATGTTCGCAAAGAAGCTTCTAAACAATTGCGTCGTCTTACCGGAATGCATCCAGAATCATCTGAAGCCAGCGTTGTTCGCAGCTACCTTGAGTGGCTTTCTGAACTTCCTTGGAAAAAGCTTTCCCGTGATCGACTTGATATTTTAAAAGCGCAGGAAATTTTGGACGAAGATCATTACGGTCTGGAAAAAGTCAAAGATCGTATTCTTGAATACCTCTCTGTTCGCAAACTTAACCCGAAATCTAAAGGACCTATCCTTTGTTTCGCAGGCCCTCCGGGGGTTGGTAAAACGTCTTTAGGACGTTCCATTGCGCGCTCTTTGGGGCGTAAATTTCAGCGTATTTCGCTTGGTGGTATGCGCGACGAAGCAGAAATCCGCGGTCATCGCCGTACATACGTCGGCGCTATGCCGGGGCGTATAATCCAGACAATGAAACTTATGGGAACTCGTAACCCTGTCATCATGCTGGATGAAATCGACAAGCTCGGCTCTGATTTTAGAGGCGACCCGTCTTCTGCACTGCTGGAAGTCCTTGACCCTGAGCAGAACAGTAATTTTTCAGACCACTACCTGAATGTTCCTTTTGATCTGTCGAAAGTCATGTTCATCTGCACAGCAAACCAGCTGGATACTATTCCGGGACCTTTGCGTGACCGCATGGAAATTATCCAGATTCCGGGATACACAATGCAGGAAAAAACCCGCATTGCGCGTCGCTATCTGTTGCCACGTCAGGCAGAAGAAAACGGTCTGAAAAAAGACGAAGTTTCTATTGCAGACAGCGTGCTCTCTAAAATAATTCAAGAATACACACGCGAAGCCGGACTGCGTAACCTTGAACGTGAAATCGGCGCAGTATGCCGCAAGCTTGCGCGTCAAAAAGCAGAAGGCACAGCTGGTCCTTACAAGGTCACTGCCAAAACGCTTCAGAAGCTGCTGGGTATCCCACGCTTCATTGATGAAGAAAAAGATGCTGATCTTATTCCGGGTGTCGCACAGGGGTTGGCATGGACTCCATATGGCGGCGTGATTCTTAACATCGAAGTGACGCCTATGAAGGGAAAAGGCAAACTTACCCTTACAGGTCAGCTCGGTGATGTTATGAAAGAATCCGCACAGGCTGCACTAAGTTATGCACGAGCCAATGCAGAAGAGTTGAACATTGATGCCGATTTCCTTGATAAGCACGATATTCACATTCACGTTCCAGCGGGTGCTACCCCTAAAGATGGACCTTCCGCCGGTGTAACTTTGCTCATCGCGCTTATCTCCGCTTTGAAAGGTGAACCTGTGAACCACGATCTTTGTATGACTGGCGAAATTACTCTGCGTGGACGTGTCTTACCTGTTGGTGGCATCAAAGAAAAAATTCTTGCCGGTGTTGCCCGTGGATTACATCAAGTATGCATTCCTAAACAGAATGAAAAAGACCTTGAAGATGTTCCAGCGGATTTACTCAAAAAGATTGATGTGCATACCGCATCGCACATTCAAGATATCATCCCGTTAGCTTTTACAAAATAGTCGGCTAAATCTAACAACATGCTGGACTCTGCTTGCTACTTCTGGTAGCGCAAAAGTCCAAGAACATGTACGCAATAAAGGCGGTGAACCCAATGTTCACCGCCTTATTTTTTTGATAAAAGGACGCCAGTATGCAGACTGATGACACTTCGCTTTCCAACATCCACCCATTATTCAGCCGTCTGTCCGGTCAGGTTGTTTGGTTACTTATGGAAGAAAATGATGCCTCATCCGAGGACATCAATGCTTTTATGGATAATGTCATTGCATGGCGAACTGCTCATCTAAAAACGATGCGAGCACTTCTGGAAGACTCCAGCCTGTACATGCAGATAACTGTTGACCACATTGGAGACATTCCCGCAGACCAAGAAGCATGCAGCAGATGCGAAAATTTGGCAGGTAAAATTTTGCCAGCATCCCATCCTTCTCTTATCAGCATGCTTCCTCCTTACTCGCTCGGTTGTCGATGCCGTGGAAAAATTTTGACTGAATCTGAGCTGCCAGAAAATCCAGACTTTCTTGTCCCTGAAGATTGTCCGGAACATTCTTTTATGTGCCAAACAGGATGGTTTCTCCATTACCCGTGGGCAAGTAAAAAGAAAGAACAACAATAAGCCTGTTTCTGAAAAGCAAATGTTCAAAAGACGCTGTCCGGTCTTTTGAAAGGCTTTGCTAAGCAACGGCTCATGCGCTATCTTCCCGCACACAAGAGGGAACAATGAATCAAACTCCACTAGACATTCTTCGGACAACCTACGGATTTAGAGACTTCAGAGGCAAGCAGGAAGACATCATCAATCACATGATTGATGGTGGCGATGCACTTGTCATCATGCCTACAGGCAGCGGTAAATCGCTTTGCTATCAATTGCCTTCTATTATCCGCAAAGGCACTGGCATCATCGTTTCACCTTTGATTGCGCTTATGCAAGATCAGGTAAACGAATTAGTGCAAATGGGGATACGGGCAGCTTTTCTGAACTCAAGCCAAAGCCCGCAAGAACAGCAGCTAGTGGAACAACAGCTCCGTAATAATGAGCTGGACATGCTCTATGTTGCGCCTGAACGCCTTGTCACACCTGTATTTCTGGCATTACTTGACACAATCCACCCTGCACTATTTACTATTGATGAAGCACACTGCGTCTCACAGTGGGGACACGATTTCAGACCGGAATACACGCGCCTGTCAATTTTACGTGAACGTTTCCCGCAAGTTCCGCTCATTGCACTTACAGCAACAGCTGATGACCCCACCCGCAAAGACATTGCAGAACAGTTGCACCTTCAACAAGCCCCTGTTTTTGCCACAGGGTTTGATAGACCGAATATCACGTATACTATTCAAAATAGAGAACGAGGACAGGATCAACTTTTCAGTTTTATCCGCAATAACTACAAGGATGAGTCCGGCATTGTCTATTGCCAGTCACGCAAAAAAGTAGAAGAGATTGCCTCTAAGCTTACCGAGGCAGGTTTCAACGCACTGCCGTACCATGCAGGGATGAGCGCAATTCAGCGAAATCATAACCAGTCCAGATTCATGATGGAAGAAAACGTCATTATGGTTGCCACTATTGCCTTTGGTATGGGGGTTAACAAACCAAACGTGCGTTTTGTTGTACATATTGGACTACCCAAAAGCCTTGAGGCATACCATCAGGAAACAGGTCGTGCTGGTCGCGACGGTCTTCCGGCAGACGCTCTTCTTTTATACAACTTGCAGGACATTGTGCTTGCAAGACGTATGATTACACGATCTTCAACAAACCGTGCCATCATTGAGCAGCACAAATTCAACTCCCTACTCGGATTCATTGAAACAACTGAATGCCGCCGCAACGTTATTCTCTCTTACTTCGGCGAACACCGTACAGAAAAATGCGGCAACTGCGACACCTGCCTGTTCCCTGTCGAAACATGGGACGGCACAATTGCAGCGCAAAAAGCACTTTCATGCGTGTATCGAACAGGGCAACGGTTCGGGGCAACGCATCTTACAGATATTTTGATTGGCAACCTGACGAAGCGAGTTTCAGAGCACGAACATAATCTGATAAAAACATTTGCGTGCGGTAAAGAACTTGGGAAAGAGACGTGGAAAGGTGTATTCAGACAACTGGTTGCCTTGCAGATGCTTGATTCTGACCCTGAAAACGGAAGCCTGAAGCTTAATGACACAAGCTGGCAAATTCTGCGTAGCGAAAAAACAGTCTCACTGCGACGCGACTCTCTTTCTGCCACAACCACAAAACATGTGAATAAGAAAGAACTGGACGCAGCCATGCAGCATGCGCTTCAACTTCCGGATGCAACCTTGCTGCTTGATCTTCTTAAGATAGAACGCACACGTATTTCACGGGAACAAAACATCCCGCCATACTCTGTACTCCCAGATAAAACGCTGCTGGAGCTTGTTGCCTATCGCCCTATTCAAAAAGACGATCTGTGTAATATTCACGGAATCGGACAAACAAAGCTTGCTATGTATGGTGACCTGATGCTCTCCGTGCTTACCAACTTTGAGGCAGAACACGGACGCCCTGACTCCTTGCCAGAACTTCCGCAACGGGCAGCTGCAAAGCAAAAAAAGAAAGATGCCGGAAAAACTATTACCGACACCGTCCAAAAATCAATCGACTTATTCCGACAACTGGGAAGCGTTACGCTAGTTGCTGCTGAACGCAACTTAGTAGATGGAACTGTTTATGGACATATCGCCCGTGCCGTTGAACTAGGTGAAATTGAACTTGCAGCCGTTACAGCACAACTGACAGCAGACGAAATAGAAGCTGTGCGGGCACAAGTTGCCGCAGCCATTGGCTCAGGAACAGGGATCAAAGGTGCGCATACAGCCCTGAAAGGAAAGTATGACTACGGTCTTTTACGGTGTATTGCGGTAGATTTAAAAAAAGCCAGCTCAGAAGAATGGTAAAAGAAAAGCCCGTTACTACTCAGGTAGTAATGGGCTTTTGATTTCAATATCATCAACAGCATCCTAGCCGCCACCAACGGCAGGAAACAAGCCAAGGCGATCCCCTTCGCTAAGCACACTGCTCAGTGATTGATGCTTTCCGTTTATGAACATAATTTTCACATCTTCAGTTTTAATCCCAAGAGCATCAATAACCTGCTGAATGGTTGCACCATCTTCAACAGTCATCATATTCCCTTCCGGTGTAAAATCAGAAAGAGTCGCAAAACATTTTATTTCTATCTGCATGGCATATCCTTTTATTTACAACCACAAGATACGCAATAAGAAAAAAGAAATGGAAACACAAGCTCCTCTCGTATCATACGCAAAAAACTATGCTGTGTACTGACGGACAGACACAGATAGGGGCATTACATCCCCTCTACCAGGGCAGCTCCGTTGTACATTTCATCCATTGGAGCTAACACTCCCCGCAAAAAAGTATCCCCGTTACGCTGCAGCGGAGTGATATGCAGGCTGATATTTTTTTGTCCTTCCGCTGAATCAAGAACTGTTTGTGTACGCATAGTGCTTTGTGTCTTAGCAAGTGATTCTGTTTGATACTCTTGCTCAGGGACACTGAAAGCACAGCAACTGATAAGAAGCGATGCGATACGCTCACGCTCTTCTGGAATAAGAAATTCTGTCAAATACCTTTTTTCTGGTGTGGCAACACTGCCTAACAATTTGCTGGCGAATTTATTAGTAATCAGGATACGTCCGTTTTTACTCAAATCTACGACGCCAGCAGGCAACGAATCTGAAAATGCAATAACATCCTCGCCACCGCACTTAAAGCATTTATACAATTCAAACACTTCTACAGCAGACGCACAGTTCTTACAGACAATAGAAAGCAGTGCCATTTCAACAGCAGTAAGATTTTTGGCACCTTCTGAAAAAACGCCTACAAACATCCCCCTCACACGCGAAGATGTTTCCAGAACATGCAACACTACTCTACGCTGCAATTCAACAGAGTGCACAATCACAGGACGCCCTTCCCGCAGAGCAAAGGTAAACATCCCGCTATCAATAAATGATGTTATTGCGGATTCTATCTGAGCACTCCATTCCTGCCTGTCTGAATATGCCTGATAAAAATCCGAACTCCCTTCATCCACAAGATACACAGCAGAAGCAGCAAACGGTGTAATAGTTGCTACTCGAGCTACAACCTCGCGCAAAAGCAGTGTCGGCTCGTGCAGTGAGCTTATCCCCACTTCAAACTCGCCCAACGACGCAGCAAGTTCCAACGCATCCAAAGTAAATCGAGTTTGATCTTCTAACCGAGCGACCCGCCCCTCAAGAGACTCTACGTCTACAGGTGCTTTTTTACTCTCCATATACCAACCGTATGATTTCGTTAGACTTCAAATAAATAACTTCCACAATCTCAGACAGTGACTCTTCTGTAATATTCAGTATAGCCCACGCATCACTATCTAAAGAAGGCGGAAGGGTGTCGTACTCCGGGTTATAAAAAAGAGCCTTTGTCACAAACGCTGCTACCTGCATAATAGCATGCTCTTTTGTTCCAACCTTGCTGAAGCGTAAGTGGTGTTCCAACACGCTTTTTTCTGCCGCTACAGGAAAACCCAATGCCTTTAATATTCGTCCCCCGACCTCAGCATGAGTCATCCCAAAATGTAAAATTTCCGCAGTGCAAATATTCAAGTTATTCTGTGCTGCTGTCCTGCGCACTGCATTATATTCCGAAGAGAAATGACGTACAAAAAACAAACGTCCGACGTCTCGCAATATTCCATTGCTAAAAAATGAATCTTTACTACTTGCACCAGATGCAATTGCAATGTAGCGCGCTGCCACACCTGTTGCAAGAGCACTTTTAGCAGTATGTAACACTGCTTCAGAAGAATTAAGTTCGTATAAATGCTCAAGATAAACTAGAATAATAGCTAAATATAGTACAGTCCTATTTCCTAAAAAAGCTGCGCAGCTATAAATAGATTTTATTTCACAACCCGTAACATTGATAAAACTTTCGCAAATTCTAAGAATTTTATCCCGTATCCGTTTATTTTTTTCAATTACTGCAACAACAGTTTCGGGTGTTGTATATACATTGTTCAGCATCTGCACAAAAACAAAGTAATCCTCAGGAAAACCATCAAAGTAATATTGAATATCACCTGCAAGAGCATCAGCAATTTTCTTTTGACTATTTGATAGCTGGTGGCTTCCAGAAGTTTGCTCGCAACATGATGGAAAAAGACCGTCTTCCCCCCTCCCGTCAACATTTGCCAGTCTGATACAATCTTCAACAATACTGGAAACAGGAAATATTCCGGCTTTACTCTGGCGTAACAATATCCGGATAGCAGAAGCTGAATCTGTGATACAAGTATGTCGGCTACTGTCTTCACCAGCAAAATTGCTGGTGCAGTCATCAGACGTACCATGAACAGATACGTGCTGTACTCCCCATATTTTAAGAACACGCAGCGTCTGGTCTGTAACAATATGTCCACGAGAAAACAGCCTTCTTCCATTGGCAATCTGCACATCGCATGAAAGAGCCTGCCCTATCTCAAGGCTGGAAATCGTCATTGTATTTTATTTCCCTCTAATAAGAACACGATAACAACGAATTATAACAGTTTATTTTCACAACAAGTACTCATAGTTATCAACAAACGCAATTGCAATTGTGTAAATAGCTGTCTTTTCCAACGTATTTTTTTATGTTATTGGTCGCGAAGTTTCAAAACCGATTACTTTTCTGTAGGCAGTGCATGAACTATCTTGATCTCATTTTTATTCTTATTACTGGATTTTTTTGTGTCCGGGGCTTTTTCAGGGGTCTAATATTAGAAATCACTTCAATTGCAGGAGTCATTGGCGGTTTTATTCTTGCCAACAATTATTACGAACAGTTGGCACCGCATCTTGCTACTGTCATCTCCCCAAAGTGGGCTGATGTTACAGCATACGCACTCATTTTTATTGGCGTATTGCTTGCTGCTGCTATTATTTCAAGCTTGCTGCGAAAAATCATCGGTGCAGCCGGTGCGGCATGGCTTGACTACACTTTTGGCGGAGTTCTCGGCGGCGCAAAGGGTGTTCTGCTTTGCTGCATTGTTCTCGCTTTTATCTTACATTTCTTCCCATACTCCGAAACAGTGCAGACATCTATTGTGGTTCCCCATCTAAGCTCAGTAACAGACATGCTCCGGCAGTTTATCCCCGAAACGCTATAACCATTAATTTCGACAAACTGCCCTTGCTTCGCCAAGGGCTTTTTTGTGTATACCTCACACCAACGTATAAAAAACGAAGAGCAGAACAATGACCAAAAGTACTACTGAAGCCTTACTTGCCCTGCGGAACGTAATTGACGAGCTCCTCGGTGAAAACGGGTGTCCTTGGGACAAAGAGCAGACTCCACAAACGTTATGCGACTACCTGCTGGAAGAAACCTACGAGCTTGTAGATGCCATTCGCAGTGGTAGCGTTATTGATGTCCGAGAAGAAATGGGCGATGTTGCATTTCTCATCCTCTTCATAAGCAGCCTGTACGAAAAAGAAGGCTTTACTCTTGCCGATTCTATGCAGGAAAATGCTGCTAAAATGATCCGACGTCACCCGCACGTATTTGGTGAACTGGATATACAGAACGTTGAAGAAGTATGGGCTAACTGGGAAAAAATTAAGCGCACCGAAAAACAATCAGACGCTGAAGACAAACCTAAAGGCACTTTTGACAGCTTGCCTAAGGGACTCCCTTCCTTGCTTAAAGCCTACCGGCTCAACTCTAAGGCTGCACGGGTTGGCTTTACCTGGAACTCAGATGCTGATGTAGAGAAGCAATACCATGCAGAATGGAAAGAGTTTCAAGATGCACTCGCATCAGGTGATACTGAAGCCATTACCTCCGAGTTCGGTGATGTACTCTTTACCTTGGTAGAGCTTGGCAGACGCAAGGGAATTAAAGCGAACACTGCACTTGATGGAACCAACTTAAAGTTTCTTGATCGATTTGAAAAAATGGAAGCACTCTCCCACGAACGCGGCATGACGTTTTCTGATCTTTCTTTTGAAGAGATGGATGCACTGTGGGATGAAGTTAAAAAGCAGAGCAGCTAAGCTACGACAAGTTGCCCTGTATAATCATTCATAAAAGAGACTCTGCATTACATGCAATCCACTACCAAAGCCGTCTACGCCAGTATCATAGCATGGTTGAAAGGCGGGCAACAATTCACAGCAGACGTCAAGGACTACGCAGAAGCTGTCCTTGGCGTCTGTACTCTTTCGGAACTGGAACCTCTTCTAGCGGAAAGCGACAATCCAGACATTGAGCCGTTTGTGGAGCTAATTCTTTTTCCGGATGATACGTTACGCCACAGGCTTGAATCTATTCTTACGCAGCCACTGCAAGATGAAGAGGTAGAACAACTAACGGAACACCTTGCTCTAGCCTCGCCGTCCCTAATGCTTCATAGCGACGAAAAAACACTCTCACTTACCGTTCCAGAATGGATGTGGGGTGATGTTGTTACACGCCTTTGTCTAAAGGACTCAACCGTTGCATCGCTACTTCACTTAGCGCCACAAATCGAAAGTACGCTGAGCATTCCAACGCAAAGTTACCTTCGTACCGCAAAAATCCCCACGTCTACAGCAGCATATAAGACTCTTATACAGTTTTTCACTACCACTCTGCCGCATGACCCGCTTTTCCATCTAATGCTTTCCACATGGGTATCCGTGCTTACATCTGTATCACCAACTTGTGAATATGATGAAAAAAAGCTTATGGAACATTTGGAAAAATTCAGACGCCGCTTATATAAAGCTATTTTTGATGCCACAGAGTTTACGCGAAAGCTCCAGCGTTTTAATATGGAAACACTCATGCTTTCCGGTGACGTGCCGCCCGCAATCAATATCAACGAAGCCCGATTACAAATTCGTCTCATAGATCGACTCTCCATTGCCCTCTTCGCAAAAAATGTCGGCGCAATTGAAGAGCTTGAAGACAGAGCATGGGGAGACTACAGAGACTACCGCGAACACGCCCTGATGCTCCCTGTGGACATGTAAGTTTTCTTACCTTCTGTTTTCTTAGTCTACACCAATGAATAATCCCGTACTTTTTTGTTGGCGGATAAAATCTATTATGGATACAATATCCCATAAACTGTTTTCAAATACATACAGGTTCTCTGCCTGATGTATGTAACTACTATCCGGATAAATTCTTTGCTTATGACTGAAGAAACAAAAAACAACAGTACGGCTGAATATACTGCTGAAGACACAGAACCTACTCTTAAATTCCCGCGGAATAACCTGTTCCGCTACTTCACCATTCTGCTGCTTTTATTTTCCCTGTACCTTGCATACCTCATTGCAGCGCCTTTTTTAAACACGATAATTTTATCCATTGTTGTTGCTGCATGCTGTTACCCTGCATACAAAAGAATTCTCGCAAAGGTAAACGGGCACGAAATATGGGCTTCTACCATCGCCATGTTATTGCTTGTACTCTGTATTGCAGTGCCAATGACATTTTTCATTATAAGCCTTATTCCACAAGCAGCGGACAGTATACAAGCTGTAACCGTATGGCTTCAGCAATCGCAATCAGAATCTTTTCTGAACGACATTCAAAACAACCCGACTTTACAGTGGTTTCACACCCGTCTTCCATTTATTGATGTGAAAGAAGCTGCCATAAAGTCATACCTTGCAACCATATCTAAGACTGTGGGACAGTACATTGTTTCTATTGGTACAACTGCACTTGGTGACACATTAAACTTCTTCGCCAAGTTTCTGCTTATGTTGCTGATAATCTTTTTCCTACTGAAAGATGGAAGCAAGATGGTTTCTGGTCTTAAATATCTCTGGCCAATGCGCGAATCTCAGGAGGATGCACTCCTCGATTCATTGCGTTCTACCTCACGGTCTGTGCTGGTGGGAGGATTGCTTGTTGCTATTCTGCAAGGCATTGTTGGCGGCATAGGACTTGCGTTTGTAGGCATAACCCCCTTGTTCTGGGGAACTGTGATGAGTTTTTGCTCACTTATCCCAATTGTGGGTACAGGTCTGGTATGGATACCGGCAAGCATCTACTTGCTTGTTACCTCCGGCTGGCAGCAAGCGCTGTTTATGGTGCTGTGGGGTGCAATCCCAGTTGCAGCAATTGATAGTTTCCTGCGTCCGTATTTTATGCGTGAAAGCGCCGGGGTTTCCGTTTTCTTCATTTTCCTCTCCATTCTGGGCGGACTGAAAACATTCGGAATGCTCGGTATCCTGTATGGTCCACTTGTTTTGAGCTTTGTTATGGTAATGCTCAAAATTTACGGTGAAGAGTACCACCATATTCTTTCCGAAAATTCTCGCCATTAATTTCAGTCCTGCTACGGCAAAAGGGATTCAATGACGCACCTGACTCTTACTATCGACAATACAGATCAAGCTAGAGCTACATGGCAGTACCTTACGCAATCGTCATCAGAAGTCGCTGCGGACATAGGTGATACCATTTTGAATTTCTTAACGAATCGTCTGGGGATGGAGGAAGAGTACATTGATTCGCAGGTTAAAACTATTTTCATTGATGGAAAACCTGTTGATGACATCACCACTGCTACCATCCCTGAAAATGCCCGCATCGCGCTTGGTGCCATTGCACCCGGTGCTGCGGGAATGACAATGTGCCGCAACAGTCCGATATCCAGCCTCAGAAGCGGCATTACGTATACGAACACAGCGCCGGTAACGACGATTACAGAAGGAGTCGTTACCTTGCTTCTGTTTAATGCCGTCATGAAAGATATGGGGTTACAGATTCTCGAAAAAGGTGTCACTATCCCCGCTGCCAAGCTTGAACAAGCAACAAAGGAAGCGCCAGACTCTATTCTTTCTGCAACGCTGGATGAAACGTCAATCACACCAGAAGAGCTATTACATTGGGTACAAAAAAACCCGCAGACGAAAATACATCTACGGGTTACGTCAACTTCGTAATGCGCAGAGCTGTTACTGAAGGTCGGACTCGAATCCAGGAATGGTAAAGCTACCGCTACCCTGATCCTGTCCGTTACCTTTAGGACAGTCCGGCTGCAAGTAACAGATGTCACATGCACCTTTGAACGGGTAAAAGGTAAGAACTGCATAGCGACGTGAAAGTGCAGATGCATTGTCGTTGTATGGACAGCCTAAGTCTTCCATAACTTCAACAAGGTTGTCAGTCGGTCTCGGAGCCGGAGCACAACCAGCAGTCTCAACATCTGGAAGAACAGCGTAAATGGTGCTCATGATGAAAGCCTGTGCAAGGTTGGTAATCATGTAAGCATCAGACGGAGAATCATCCCACGCGCTGTCAGTATCTTGCTCTACTTCTTCATCAAGCCAGACAGCAAGATATTGGATTTTTCCAATTTTAATTTTCTTTACGGTAAGATGACCAAGCCATTTTTCCCATAAGCCAGCCATTTTATCCATTAATGCGCCATCAACACGAGTCTCCTGACTCAGTTGCAGCAATAATTCCATATCAAAATACGGTGTTGCGTCGAGATTTTCGCTTGTATAGTCAGCCATAATCCTCTCCCGGGATGGTTGATTTCGTGAGTTGTGACTGTGCGGTATAACGATAAATCAGTCAAGCCCTGCAACCAGACAAGCCTGCTTCCCTCTTGCTACAAAGGTAGCTCTTACCGAGATTCTAACACACCGTTTCAGTTACCAAAGCTCACCACAATCACGAAAGGAAGAACACACCATACAAAAAAATATGTGCAGATTATTCGCAAATCTACACACCATACTGAGAAACAACTCAACACTTAGGCTGACAATATAGCTTACATATTTCTTCTGCATGAAGACTCACAAAAGTTAATCCAGTCACCTCACAAGCGGAAGCAATATGTGTGCATTACCGGACTTTGCGGCGAACCTCACCGTGCTCAATATACTCCTCTTCACGGGCTGCGGTATCAATAAGAATGGAGGCGGTCGTGCCTACACGAAGCCGCACCTGTGGCGGAACGTGCGTCAGGTGAATTCGAACCGGAATGCGCTGGGCTAGCCGTATCCATTCGAAGGTAGCATTAACCTCCGGCAACAATTCATAGTTCAAATTATTATTAGACTGAGCGATGCCCCACCCAAGGCTTTGGACAACCCCTTGAAGAGGTGTATCTGGATACCCCATAAGCGTAATTTCTGCCCTGTCACCTTCACGTATGTTCTGGACAGACGTTTCCTTGAAATATCCAAAAATCCAATACGAGGATGTATCTACAAGCGAGATAAGCGGAACATCAGCAACAGACATTGTTCCTCTATAAAGACTGTAGTTTGTAACAAATCCAGAGACTGGCGCGTACACATCTGTAAACTGCAAGTTTAATTCTGCAGTTTCCAACCGTGCTTTCGATGCCTTCACCTGCGCGTCTGCCGCCTGCCATGCATATTCATACTGCACCAAAACCTGACGCGCGATAGCATCAACATCTTCTGCAACAAGCTTCCTGGAGCGCGCCAGAACGTCTAATGCCTCCGCAGCATTTGCCTCATCCACTTCTAATTGTGAGCGAGCCTGATTCACAGCAGCAATAAATGTACTTTTATCTATACTAAAAAGCAGATCACCTTTTTTAACAAACTGATTGTCCACAAACCGCACATGTTCCACAGGACCTGTCACGCGCGACGCCACTGTGATTATATCAGCCTGTACTTGCCCATCGCGTGTCCACGGCTTTACCAAATAGTCTTCATAGCGCACCAGAACAACAACAATCGCCGTTGCTGCGAAAGCGCATGTGAGAAACCATTGAAAAAGACGTTTCATTATCACAAGCTCCTACTAGGCTGGAATAACATATTTACTGAGCAAGCATGTATACAACACAACCAAGGATAGAAACACCACAGGAGGGTAGCCGAAATAACGTGACATTTTGAAATAATTTAATACGAAGACCGTAGCTAGCGCCAAGACCAAGCCCAGAGCAAAGTTTGCCAATATCGGTGGAAAATATATTCCGAGAAATGCAAGTTCATGCGGCATATGCACTCCTAAAAGCGCGGCTGCGCCCATTCTTCCCAGTCAATTTTTTGAGAAGCTGATAAATATTCCATCATCGCATTGGATACCCCTCTATTCCGTTCAAGCAACAGATATAATAATTCATTCTCCTTCTGAGAAATTGGCTGCCCTCTGTTTTCTGCATTCTTATTCACCCGTTCAATTGTTGTTTCAATACGCTCCAACCGACTTCTAAGGTGCTGCTGAAGGGTGTCTATTCGATAATCTGTAGATGTTATATTTCGCTCCAGTTGTGTAAAAAATTTTATTTTAACACGACGCCACTCATCAAGAAGTTGCAGAAGCTCCGGTGCAATCGTCACCTCTTGACCATTTTTCTGCGTCCTGTAGAGAGAAAAAAGAGCTTCTCCCAGCAACTCGAAGGAAAATATAACCTCGCCGACTTGTCCGCGAGGCACACGGATAATAGTACGGTCTAACCGCTCAGCAATACTAAGCATACTTTGCGGGAGCCGCGTAAAATTCTGCATGCACACCTTGAGGCGAAAACGATCCACTAGCGATAGTTTTCTTTTCACCTCATACGGCATCAACTCAAGTATTGTTACCGCGCTTCTAAAAAAACGCCGCCGTTTGCGTATAAAATGCAATTCCGCCACTGGATACGCCACAATATACAGCCCCATACTGGCGACAATGCCCGCTAACGTCATAGTCATTGCACTGTTGATGACAGTCTTAAAATCATACACTTGTACATTTGCAAACTTAGGAAACGACAGCCATGCAAGCAATAATGCCAATTTGAATAACGTTTGATCCGGCTTATTCAAAATAAAGTACACGAGAAATGTTACACAAAATATAAGCGTGCCTAGCTCATAATATGTCGTCAAAAACTGAAGCGTGCACACATAGACGACTGTGATAATAAGCGTTGCCAAGGCATACGATTTTGCATCCCGCAACGGGTCATGTGTTTTCACAAACACCGATATCAAAGAAAAGGCACCACCCAGCATTAGAAATTGCCCATTGTACAACCCGGGTGGATACCAGAAAAACCATATGAGAACAGCTACGGAAAACACCACCATGCTTTGAAGCGCAGTTATAAAGTACTCAAAATCTAATGGTAGCTCCCACGATACATTTGAGAGATACGATGTAGGAGGTTCCAGCGAGTTATCATGAAAAAAGCAATGGTAGTGCAATATTGAATGCACAAGGTGACCCATCTCATCAAATGCACACTGCACAACAATAATTTGTGCCTGCAAAAAATAGGGAAGCTTTGCAAATTCAGCCTCGTCCCGTTCAAGTTGTACAGGCTTCGGGTTACGCCGCAAGTGGTCAGCGTGTGCTCCATATTTCATAGCATGTAAACGAGTCTCAAGCTGCTTCACCTTCGTAGGTAATTCAGGCAAGCTCCTGCGCATAAATTCTTTTCGCAGCTCAGGCACAACCCATCCCCACCTGAGTTGTGCGCGAACTAGTTCTCGCGAATGCCGGATAAAAGCACGCCAATAATTTCTATGCTCCCAAACGGTAAAGGAATCAGTAACAGCAAAGCCCACCAGCTCTTCTATTTTATCAAGAGCACGTAATGCTTTTCTTTGCACGGCAAATACTTTTTTTCTATCTGTAGTTTCCTCTCGCCGCATTTGCTCCCGAAACAAATCTGAATGCAGAGAGGTCATGACAGTGACTTTTTCTTGAAGAATCGGCCATGCACTGCGACGCCATAAAAGTAATGTCACCGTTGAGTATACCGTCATTCCTAAACAAGTTTCTTCCAATCGAGCCAAGGCATATGCAAAGATATCATCACTATGCGGAAGTGACGTTGTAATAACAACAAGACACACAAATGAGATGGCAAAAAAGAAGTAGCCATTCACCTTGCACGCCTGCAAAAAATACATGCTGATGCCACAATAAAGAATAAGAACGGGAAACAAAAAAATGGGTTGCTGCGGAAAGATAGAAAAAATTGTAAGCGCCGCAATCCCGCCCACAAAGGTTCCGGGAATCCCAACCAGTACCCGTCTAAACGCCTGCCCTGTAGTTGAAAAACTCATCATCAATACAGCAAAAGCAGCCCAGTATGGTTGCTTAAAATCTAGATAAAACGCCAGCCCAATGGCAATACTCATAGATATGGCAGGCTTTACAGCATCAATAACGCGCAACTGGAAATCATGCGACATCGATCGCTCTCCCCAGTCATTAAATCTGTTCTTTATTGCTGCCAGTATCGTCATATAAGTTTCAACCTATGTGCCGCGCTGCCTCTGGAGAACAGCATACAATTGCGCCATGGTAACCAAACAGGCATAACCATCTACGTTTCCAGTACTAGTTAAACATACCTCCACCGACATACATGTTATTTGTCTGGGATCATTCATACATTGTCATGCCTCGCATCATTACAAAGCGCATAAAAAAACTCCCTTCAAATTCAGAAAGGAGTTTCTATTGTTATATTCGACAGGCATAACGCCCATGAATTTTTTGTAGCACATTCGTTCTAGAACTAGGCACTATTTGCTATCGAGATATATAACTTAGGCACGGCGCAAGATACGCCCTCGAACAAATGCGATTACAGGCTCAATTGCCTTAGGCGCTAGTAGCCACGATGTACAAGCATATAGCGCACAAAAAAGAGTTCCGCTGACAGCAAGAGATGCAAATGCACCAGTTAGAGGCTGGTCTTTCAGTAGCAGCGGGATTTGCTGCACAGTAAATATTGATGCCGCCATAGCAGGCACACATAAGACAGCTGAAAGCAAAAACATCCGAACAACACCTTTAAAGGCATCACCACCGAATCTATGTCTCCACACAGTGGATAACGCGACAGTATAGATGATGACCGACATTGTTCCCGCCAGAGCAACGCCCATGACACCGATTGTTTTTCCCAAATACCAGTAGACTGGAACAGCCAGCAACGACACTATACTCCCCACTACAGCAGGAGTGATCGTATCTTTATGAGCATAAAATGCTCGTCCTATCATTTGCTGCACTCCCCAGAATGCCACGGAAGCAAGCATAATCTGCAATAGCGGCGTAGCACCTAAGGTTTCCTGTGCGCCAAAGCTGCCCTGCTGGAAAATAAGCCGTAGTGTCGGCTCGGCAGCACTTATCATCCAAAACGAAAGCGGTACAATAAACAACATTGTATTCCGCAGTGCCCTACTTAGCGTTGCGTTAAATTCGTCTGTATCCCCCTTTGCAACCAAAGCGGCAAGGAAAGGATATGACGCAACACCTGCTGCTTGGGCAACAACGCCGACCGGAACAAGCATAATCCGGCGTGAGTAATTTAAAAGACTCACAGCGCCGTCACCAGTTAGGGAACCGAATATACGAACAAATTGCTCATCAAGCACAACAATCGACTGCCCGATCATCAAAGGCAACGCGAGAAGCACAAATTTTTTAAGTCCACGGTGATTCAGAGTGAAACGCCATTGCAACCCACCGCTGCGAACGGCTATGTACGGTAGCATAAAACTGCCGGACACAGCCCCGAACAGCACTCCCCAGCAAAAGCCTTCCATACCTTTATCAATCATAAGCAAACCGCCAACGATGATACTTGCGTTATACACAAGTGGAACAAGCGCAGGGACTAAAAACTGCTTACGCATATACAAAACACCGGACAAACATGACCCGAGAAGAAAGAAAATTTGTGCAGGAAGGATAATCCGCAAGAAGTAGGTAAGGCGAGTTAACGATGCTGCATCGAATCCCGGGGCTGCTATTTTTGCCAAATATGGTGCGCTAAGCCACGCAACACAGGTTCCGGCAGTTGCAACGACACCCACCCAGAACAGCACAGAGGACAAAAACGACCAGCCGTCTTTTTCATCCTTGCCAAAATATTCTGCAAGCAAGGGAATAAGAGTAATTGAGAAGTACCCGCCCGCAAGAAGATAATTCAGAAAATCAGGGATAACAAATGAAGCAAAATAGATATCTGATTCTATGGATGCCCCGTAATAAAAAGAGATCACCTTATCACGAATAAGCCCCATAAATCGCGACAGAAAAATGCTGGCAGCCATAATTACTGCTGCAACACCCATGTGCTGCCTGCCTGTTAAAAACGCCATATATGCGTCAGCTCCTTACATAAAAATCGTACAATAGCATCGCTGAACACGAGTAGCTATCTACACAAAACCAACCCACTCTACGTACTCCATAGAAGTTTGGATGACTACTCATGGCTCACTACTTATTTTTTTCGAAAAAGACAAAAAAGTTAAAACCCATTTAACTACCTATCTATTTTCACTAATACAAACGACCAATCTATCCCGCAACATATTGTAATAAAAGTAATATTAGCTTTTTCACATTTACTGCTTGACTTTATTCAAAGTTGGACCATACTAGATTCATACGCTCATGCAGAGGACACGAGGGATCTGGCCCAAAGACTGTCCGGCAACCTATACTACCACAGTAGTGCAAGGTGCTAAGCCAGCCGCTCCGTGCGGAAACCATGAGGCTGCTATACATACCCAGCCTCTCATTTGAGAGGCTTTTTTATTTACTTCAGGGCGGATTTTTAGCGATTGCGCGCCCTGCAAAACAATACAGCTAAGAGCTTTCCGGTGCATCCGGAGACAAGGAGATTGTTCATGTTAGCCTTTTTAACCCACTTTGCTGAAGCACCAAAAGCAAATATCGAATTTTTGTACCACGATTCATCCAGCCAACCTGCTCCTACACAGTACACAGATTTGCTGGAACTTTTAGGCGACATTAGAATGCTTCATCTCACGCAGGCTCAAAAAGAGGAACTGCGTAGAACTCTCCGCAACGATCTTGCTACAGGCGACATACACGAAATATGGCGCCACAGGGCACTCAGAAAAAATTTGATACACTCACTCGGTAGAATTGTATAACTGCCAAAAAGCGAACAATACACTCCCCATGCAATACAGGAGTGAGTCGTTAGCGATACGCATTGCAGCTTTTATATGTTGCTAAGCAATACATATTGAGTGTGGCTGAAACAATCGCAAAGCTTATTGGATACGCCACACCATTTCTCAACGAATAGTTTTCAATCAAAGTCAGGAGCTAACCACGTCATCATGTAGCTTCTGACTTTTTTCATCAGAACTTACTGCCACAAAACTCTACACATCCAGCAAATTGTTTCTTACTGATACGATCAGCACGCTACCTGAAGCTAGAAACCAAGTGAAGCTAACGCACTTTCAAGCTCTGCAAATGAATGAATCGTACGCATACGTGCTTTTTCTTTGCGCTCGTCCGAATGTAAATTAAGCCAGATACCGTTAATGCCCACCTCTGTTGCTCCCCAAATATCATCCATATAGCTGTCACCAACCATCACAACCCGCTCTGCTGGCAGCTGAAGATCGTGCAGCGCATACCGCCAAAATTCAGCCCAAGGCTTAGGACGACCTGCTCTACCAAAACTATATACAGCAGAAAAACACTGGCTAATTCCCATAGGCTCAAACGCTGCAAGCATGGCTTCGTCACCAGATTCTGAAGCATTGGTTGCCAGCGCTACCCGCCAACTTTTGCTCGCGTGCAACACTGCCTCTGCTGCACCATCCACAGCCGGAACTGAAGACCACACACCTTTACCTGCCAGATACACCGGCATGGTCTCCATCAGTGTTCCGCCCCAGTCAAAAAGTAACGCTCTATCAAACATAGGTTTCCTTTTCCTATTGGTATACTAAATAAAAAAACCCGAAGGCGTAATACGCCCTCGGGTAAATATATAGATGGAATAACGGCGACCTAGAACGGTACGTCGTCCATTCCACTAGCTTCAGATGGAAATGCGGGACCAAGATCTTCATTACCGGAATTATACTGCTGCTGTTGCGGCTGGAAATTGTTGTTCTGCTGCGGACGCGGAGCGTTGTTCTGCTGGTAGGAACGGCGTTCGCCGCCCTGCTGCTGCATTGCATCGCCTTTACGATCGAGGAACTGCACACGCTGTGCTTTAATTTCCGTAGTATAACGGGTCTGACCCTGCTGATCCTGCCACTGGCGGGTTTGCAGGCTGCCCTCAACATACACAAGGCTTCCTTTGCCAAGGTAGTTAGCGCAGTTCTCTGCCACACGCTGGAAGACAACCACGCGGTGCCATTCAGTACGTTCCTGTTTGTTGCCATCACGGTCTGTGTAGGATTCGTCTGTCGCCACGTTGAAGTTAGCGATAGGCGTACCATTACCCGCATAGCGCAACTCTGGGTCTGCACCAAGACGACCGATGATCATCACTTTATTCAGCATTATTGGGCTCCTTAAAAATTACTGTATCTACGATTCTTACTCGTTCGGTAAATCTTTTTCAAGGTCTGATAATGCGTCTTCAATTTTATCTGTAAGCTGGTTAGCTTTTTGCGGATTCCACTCGCTCAATGCTTGTTCAAGCTCCTGACGAAGCACAAAAATAACATCAAGCGGGTCTTTGGCATACGCCTTCAACTCATCTGACCAGTCTGCAAAGCGACACGCATCTACCAGAGTTTCGATCATCTCGATCACACCAGTCTTTGCGACATAACGCTGCTGCTCTTTAGGGAAAGCCAATTCATATAAACGAGGCCACTCCCGTTGAACTTCATCTTCTGAGTATGTGGACGCCCAAACGCGAACCTGCAAAACTTTACCCATGCTTACTCCTGCTCAGTCCATTCGGTCTGCACACGGACAACTACATCTTCAATAAGAGCAAGCTGATCCGGAGGACACACACCGATAAGTGCTGCACCAGCATCCACGTTTTCATTATGCTGGAAGTACACAGAGTAAATTACACCGTCAGGACCGGAGTAATTAAGTGGTGCTTCGCGTTTCATACGAGACATAATGAAAAGCTCCATGCCGTCGTGCACAGTAACACTTTGCGAACCGGAACTTTTAATCTTGCTATCCACATCCGGTGCAAAATAGTATTTTGCACGCTCTGGAGCTTCAAACAAGTACAATGCTTTTTTAAGAATAATTGCGAGAACTTCATCTTTAGAGAGGAAGTGGCGCAGGCGAACAAGCTCAGTACCTGCTTCAACAAATGTGCCTTCCAGCTCAGTGTGAATTTTCTCTACAACACCTTTTTGCGTTGCACGAATAATCTTATCGTTACGTTCACGCTGCAATGTTGCAAGCGGAGTACCCGGAATTTCATTCCAAGTACCGGTTGCACCAATAACGCGGTCGCCCTCTTTAATAGAACCAAAAGATACTACGCCGGTATGAGGAGCGGTAATAATCAGCTCTTCGTACGGAGAAGCTTTAATCTCTTCAAGAAGTTTGGAAATGTCGAGCATATAAAGCCTCCACTACCTGTAGTAAAGGTTACGGCCGCCCATAGTCATAAGCGCCTGCGATAAGTTGTGTCGTGCATCACGACGATCCCAGATACCCTGAATGTGACCGCGGCTGAGAGCCTTCTGGGCACGGTGGTAGTCTGGTGGAATATCCATACCGGTTGTCTCTTTAATTACGCCAGGACCAGCAAAACCGATATTAGAAGAGCGGATTGCGAACTGGTACGGAGAACAACCAAGGAAGCTTGCAAGTGGACCTGCATATGAATTGGTATCGTACAGAACGAGGTACAGACCACCAGCATCAATGTAACGACGTACAGCCATTGTACAACGTGGCATCTGGATTACACCGTTAACACCTTCCTGAATACGAATACCGGCAGTGCCGTGAACATAACTGATGAACGGGAAGCGTTTTTTCTTCGCACGCTCAGCAGCCTGAATGAACTTTTCGCCTTCAGCGGCACCAACTGTACCACCTCGGAATGGTGCGATAAGAGTAGCAACAACAACTTTTACATTGTTGATACGCGCCTCGAATGTCGTACAGGAAGACTTCAAGCCAGTTTTATTTTTTGCCTGCTCAAGCTTGAGGTCAAAGCCCTCAAAACCAAGCGGGTTGGCAGATTCAACTTCTGTGTTGAATTCAAAAATAGAACCCGGATCGAAGATGTTGTGCATGTACCACTGGTATTCCATTGGGAAATGGTGTCCACAGCTGTTACATACACCAGCATATTCGCCAAAAAGGTCTGGTGCCCACAGATCCTGACAGCCATGTGTGTCAGCATTCGGACATGTGATAGCACGGTCATCCTTAGCGCGTGGAGAAATGTAGCTCCACTGCCCTTTGCCCTGATCTTCCTCGTCCCACTGAGAAAGCATAGTAAGCTCTTTCTCTTTGTCGGCTTTGGAAGTGTTGGCAGGAATTGCCTTGGTGATTTTTTTCCAAGGAGCTTTCACCTTGTCCATAAGAACACGGGCTTCCGCGTCCACTTCTTCTACTGCGTACATCAGTTTTTTCTGATGTGAACGCCACAGGTCATACTTGAAGTAGGAGTAGGTATCCCACCCTTTTTCAACAAACCATGCAGCGACGCGGCGGTGAACCGGACGACGGTCAATAAATGCGGATTTGGAAAGTTTATTAAACTTCGCGTGACGCTTGGCGATAAGACGAGCACGAGCTTTTTTGCTCAAGCTCCAGCGTACATGAATGTTTTCAAGATCAAGATCTTCAATAGACTTACCTTTGCGACGACGCAGCGCCATTGCACGGAAAGGAGAAAAGCCTTTCACGTTCAATACAACTTCGTCAGTTGCGCGGATAACTTCCTGACGCAAGCTACGGAAGAACTCGTAATGGTACGGACGCGCACCAAGTGGCGGTTCCTGAACCTTATGGTCTACATAGCCCATACGCACGTTGTCATCAGCAGTAATTTTCAGCTGATGTGCGCATTTCTCAACAAGTTCAGAGCCTGCACGTTCTCCACCACGAACGCGACCTTCAATAGCTGCCGCACCTTCTGGTGAAATAACGGAATAATACCCGTGAGAAAGCATCAAACGGCTGTCGGCAAGACCGATAGCCTCTGCACCACCTGAGCCGCCTTCAGAAAAGATTGCGACAACAGGCACGCTAAGAGCTGCCATTTCGTACAGGTTTTTCGCAATTTGTTGCGCTGCGCCAGGAGCGTCTTCAACAGGGAAAGAACCCGGAGTAAAGACAAAAGTATGCACAGGAATATTCTCGGTTTCTGCAACCTTCATGTAGTGCAACGCCTTTGCGTTACCCCAAGGTTTAACAGAACCACCATTGCGGAATTCTTCGCCGTGCCCTTTTTCCTGACCGATAACCATCACTGGCTGGTGATATACACGTTTGCCACTGCGACGGGTAATGTATGCACGCGCAATCAACATTGAAGGGTCAATGCTGTTTTCGTCTTTACCACCGATTTCTGTGTAGTTATCGTATACGTTTTCTAAAATATCGCGAAGACAAATACGCTGAGAGTGGCGTACAATGCGTACCTTGTCCATCGCGGTCAATTCGTTTTCAAGATTACGTTCTACAAACCCAAAAAGGTCTTCCAACGTCACAAGAGCTGCAAACTTGTCTTCAGTAGACAAGCCGTTCTCGCGCTGTATGAACTCTTCAAGTTTGGATTCAAGCAGACGGATATTTTCCTGCTGCTTATCACCGAAGATGTCTTTGATGTACGTAAGACGTTCGGTTAAATGCTGTGTTCTCTTTTCGGTATCCATATAGTCTCCCCCGCGCCGCTAGGCGGGGTTGATAATGCTTTATTGAGCGTTCCGGCTGCTGTGCTAAAACTCAAGAATTATGTCAGTTTTAGTCCGCAGGAAATTAACATTGGACTTGAGTGACTCGCCACCCTGATTGCGACCTGTAAGACGCAGTTCATCCAAGAATTTCTTACCGTTAATTTTAACCTCAGACAGATCTTTGCCCCAAATAATAGCAAGGGCAAGGTTCGGATCAAACTCGGTTGGAATGTCATACGCAACGTCTGTAGGAACGTGTGTATGCATAGCAAGCCAATCGTGTTTATCCCAGCCAAAGTCTTCAATGCAACCAACCCAAGGAGTAAATTTCATCTCAGGGTTTTCTGCAATAAGACGGTACTCAATGCCGACACCTTCGAAGGTAACAGCATCCTGACTGTATCCAAGAGGTTCACCTAAACCAACTCGAATCTGCTCTGCAATAAGGTCAACACCAGCCTCACCGTTAACGCGGGAAATCATGGCGGAAACACCGTTTTCAACCTGAATACGAGTGTTTACTTCCATAAGGAACGGGCGACCGTCGCGGGTCACAATCCATTCCCAAGTACCTACGTTGTCATAACCAACCTTGCGCGCCATAGCGAGTGAGTATTCGGTAATATCGTCCAGAACTTTCTGGGCGTCGAATGTGTAGTTAATGGAGCTTGGGTCAAAACCCGGCGCAATTTCAAGGCGTTTCTGAAGACCGGTAGACTGGATAGAGCAGTTACGTGTGCCGAAATGTACTGGATTTTTTCCTGTACGGTCGGACACAATCTGTACTTCCAAGTGGTTGAAGTCTTTAATGCGTTGTTCAATAAGAACACCTTCGTCACTAAAATGACGAAGGGAATAACTACGGATACGACGGTATACAGATTTAAAGAGGTCAATATCATATACCTCTTCAATACCCATACCACCGCCACCTGCGGATGCTTTTACCAGTACCATAGGGCGTTCAATACCCTGTTCTTCCTGAAATTCGAAAAGTTGACGAGCAATCTTTTCTGCTTCAAGTTCATCATACACAGGGCGGTCAGACCCCGGTACTGTAGGTACTTCCAAGCTTCGAGCAAGACGTTTTGTATTAATTTTATCGCCCAGTTCACGAATAATTCTCCATGATGGTCCGATAAATATCAGTTTATTTTCGCGTTGTGTTACACGGCGAGCAAAGCGATAGTCTTCTGCAAAAAAACCGTAACCGGGATGAATAGCAGTCGCACCTGACTCATCCGCTACAGCTAACAGTTCGTTTGCGTCTTGATAAGAAGAAACACGGTACAGGCTTTTTTCGCCTCCGTGTTCTTTAGCCATACGAACATGGCCGGAAGCACTATCTTCTGCAGTGTAAACACAGACAAAACCTAATCCAAGCTTTTGACAAGCCTGCATGATACGGATGGCAATTTCCCCTCTGTTTGCCACCAGCACCTTGTGGTTTGTATTCTGCACGTATTACCCTCGATTTTGTGCAGCCTATTTGGCTGCATCTTTTTCTTTTTTCTTAGCGATCATTCGCTTTTGTAACTCAAGCACGAGCCTGTCCAGCCGTGCTTCCTGTCTACGATCAAGAGTGCGGAAATCGCAGCCAATTATCCCGTTGTCAAGAATTCTGACCACTCGACAGGTTAGGTCGGAAAGGTACGCCTTTCCTGCCACCTGAATGGAAATGGAGTGCTCAGCGCCCTCTTTTAAGAATAGTGACTCAGTTTTTATCGCGAACCCTGTTACACTGACGTCCAGAATATCGCAAGTCACATTTTTCTCTTCAAAGGCCACTGAAATGCCGTAAGCCTTTGCTCTAAAAGCTCTACGGCGCTCATTACTCGTTGGCATAGTAAATTCAAGGTCACTCATCGCTACTTGCCTACCCGTCTTTCAAAAACAAATTCAACTCTTCTATTCTGCGCTCTATTTGCTTCATTAATATTTGGCATGATCGGATCAAGATCAGCAAGCCCTGTTGCTGTTAATCGTTGAGGCTCGATACCATGCTCAATATAGTAGCGCAGAACATTGACCGCACGCAATGCTGATATTTCCCAGTTATCTCTGTATCGGCTTGAAGCACTTGGCTGCAAGTCATCAGTGTATCCTTTAATGTTGATAACCTGAGTTTTGTTTTTCAAAAACAACTGGCGCATTTGTTCTAATAATTTAATGCCATCACGCCGCAAAGTAACCTTTCCGTTTTCAAACATAGCGACAGATGGAAGTCGTAACGTAATAACCCCTTCATCAAAAACAGCCCCGATCTGCCCTTCTAACCCTTTCTGGTTGAGGTATGTTCGCATATCGGAATACACTTGCCGCTGTGCTTCAATAAGCTGTTTCTGTAACCGGACAGATTCTAAAATAGCGGTGTCATCTTGTCTGACTGGTGATGTAAGCAGGTTCTGGTCATCACCACCAAATACTTGCCGGACAGTTAAAAAAGAGTCCGTAAACTGTTTCTGGTCAATGACTGACATAGAAAACAGCAATACAAAGAAGGCAAGCAGCAAGGTTACAATATCCGCAAAGGTTGTAAGCCAACCATTGCCTTCTAACTCCTCGCCAATATCATCTTCCATTGCATAATCATCTCTATCGTCGAACATCTTTTCTGTCCTCCGGAGAGATAAAGGAACTTAATTTTTCGTATACTAAACGAGGGTTGTTGTTTTCGAGAATACACTTTGCACCCTCAAAGATAACATTCAGCTGAATTTCTTCCTGAAGAGTTCTGGCTTTAAGCTTACCAGCCATTGGAAGGAAAAGAAGGTTGGCTAACAGCGCACCATAAAAAGTTGTAAGCAACGCAACAGCCATTGCAGGTCCGATACTTGTAGGATCATCAAGGTGTGCCAGCATCTGAACAAGACCGATCAGAGTACCAATCATCCCGAATGCTGGTGCGACAGCTCCAAGCCGGTTAAAAACCGCAATTGCGATATTCTGTCTACGCTTCATGGACAGAATTTCGATTTTCAGCGTGTCATGAATAATGTCCGGATCTGCATTGTCTGCAATAAGCTGACATGCTTTTTTCAGCAGTGGACTTTCTGTTTTAATATTTTCCAGAGCAATAAGCCCTTCGCGGCGGCTGATTTCCGCAATACGAACCATAGTGTTCACAACCTCTGAAACCTTAGTACGGCGAGACGCGAACACCTTTACAACACTTCCAATAGCAAATGCCACTTCTTCCAATGGAAATGTTACAAAAATAGCAGCACCTGATCCACCAAGTACAATCATTGCACCCGGTATGTTAATAAAGTCACCAACACTTCCCCCCATAAAAATGGCGCCAGAGACAAGAGCAAAACCAACAACGACCCCGAGAAGAGTTGCAATATCCATATATTAAACCTATGTAACAGGCGGGTTCGTATAATTTATCACGGTATGTGATTGCAGCATGCTCCGTCAAACCCTTTACGGGGCACTTCTTCCTACAATCTATCAATAGGTATAGCAGGTTATGCAAAGTTTAAATAAAGTACATAACGCCGTACAGTCAATCAAAGAGCTTGCAAAAAACGATTTTTATCCACAAATCGGCATTGCGCTCGGCACAGGTCTTGGTGATTTTATAAACGAAATAGCTATAACCGAGACCATTTCCTATGACGACATTGTCGACTTCCCGCATTCAACAGTAAAATCGCATGCAGGACAGTTTGTTTTCGGCACAATTGCCAATGTACCTGTAGTCGTTCAACAGGGAAGAAACCACCTGTACGAGGGCTACTCTCCTGCTGAAGTAAGCATGGGTGTACGAGTTATGGCGCAGCTTGGCATCACGACATATATTGCAACCAATGCTGCTGGCTGTCTTGTTCCCCAATGGGATGCAGGCAGCCTGATGGCGATTACTGACCATATTAACTTTACAGGCCGTACACCGCTTTCCGGAAACAACGTTGACGAATGGGGACCACGTTTTCCTGATATGAGTCAGGCATACGATCCGCAGCTTATTGCCTGTGCAATGGAAGAAGCTGCCAAGCTCGGTATCCGCCTCGAACGTGGAATCTACGCCGGAGTACACGGTCCGCAGATGGAAACACCTGCTGAAACCCGAATGTACAAACATCTCGGAGCTGATGCCGTAGGCATGTCTACCGTAATGGAAGTTATTGCCGCGCGCCATCTCGGGCTAAAAGTTCTTGGCATATCCTGCCTGACAAACAAGAACCTTCCCGATTGTATGGAAGACGTACCACTGGATGAAATTATCCGCACAGCAAACAAAGCGGGTGCCAACCTCTCTGCGCTTTTGCAGGCAATTATCGCCAAACAGTGCTAACATCGCCCGCCCCCTGTCTACTTCGGTAACGAGTGTCAGCACCGGATACATCTCATTCCTCACACTACTTATCGGAACATCCTTGCATTTCATTAGCATGATGAACTCAAGCTAAAAAAGCATCGCAAAGTCGTTTTTTCTACCGGCTTTGCGATGCTCTATTGGGTGTAATCATCACTCGTTACATATTCTGAAGACTTACAAACACCAATCTGAGTGCTTGCCCTTTCCCGCACTTGGGTATATGCCACCGACACAACGCATAACCGCGAAAGTTTTCCCTGCCGCGACAAGCAGCAACGAAAAGACTTTTGCATTATATAAGGAATTATCTGTGACTCAGACTACTCATAACGATGCAATTCGTAACGTTGCGATCATCGCGCACGTTGACCACGGCAAAACCACTCTTGTTGACGCAATGTTCAAACAGGGCGGCATCTTCCGCGCCAATCAGGAAGTTGATGACCGTGTAATGGACAGCATGGATCTTGAACGCGAACGCGGTATTACTATCGCAGCAAAAAACTGTGCTGTATCTTGGAACAATACAAAAATTAACATCATCGACACCCCGGGTCACGCCGACTTCGGTGGTGAAGTTGAACGTTCTCTTACAATGGCTGACGGTGCTATCCTGCTGGTAGACGCATCAGAAGGCCCACTCCCGCAGACTCGTTTCGTACTCAAAAAGACTCTGGAAGCTGGTCTTAAAGTTATTGTTGTTATCAACAAAATTGACCGCCCTGATGCTCGCATCACCGAAGTACTTGATGAAGTATACGACCTGTTCATCGACCTTGAAGCAAACGACGAGCAGCTTGAGTTCCCTGTTCTGTATGCAATTGGTCGTGACGGTGTTGCAATGACTGGACCGGATGAAGAACAGAAAGACCTTACTCCACTGTTCGAAACTATCCTTTCCGAAGTTCCTGGTCCTAAACACGACCCTGAACAGCCGTTCCAGATGCTCGTAGCAGATTTGTCATACTCCGATTACCTTGGTCGTCTTGCAGTTGGTCGTGTTTTCCACGGTAGCATCCAGAGTAATGACCAGCTCGCATGTATCGGCATTGACAACGAACCGCGTAGCCTGCGTGTTTCTAAAATTCAGACATACGAAGGGTTGAAGCTTGCTGAAGCAAGTGTAGCTCTTCCGGGTGATATCGTTGTTATCTCCGGTATCGAAGATGTAAAGATCGGCGACACAATCTGTACTAAAGAAGCTCCAAAAGCACTGACACGCATCAACGTAGACGAACCTACCGTTTCCATGCGTTTCAGCATTAACTCTTCTCCACTTGCTGGCACCGAAGGCAAGCACGTACAGTCCAGTAAAATCCGTGAACGTCTCAACCGCGAAACTATGCTTAACGTAGCTATCCGTGTTGAAGACAGTGAAGAGCGCGACAGCTTTATTGTTAAAGGTCGCGGTGAATTCCAGATGGCAATTCTTGTTGAACAGATGCGCCGTGAAGGCTTTGAGCTTACCATTGGTCGTCCTGAAGTTATCTTCAAAGAGATCGACGGAACACTCTCTGAGCCAATGGAAAAACTGTTCATCGACTGTGACGACGTTTTCATGGGTGTTGTAACTGAAAAACTTTCTGCACGAAAAGGTCGCATGACCAACCTCGTAAACAACGGTACCGGTCGCGTTCGTATGGAATTCACAATTCCTTCCCGTGGTCTTATCGGTTACCGCGACGAGTTCCTCACTGATACCAAAGGTACTGGCATCATGAACTCTCTCTTTGATGGTTACGAAGAGTACCGTGGCGAGTTCCCTACCCGTCACACAGGTTCCCTCGTTTGTGACCGCTCAGGTCAGTCCGTTGCCTACGCTCTCTTCAACCTTGAGCCACGCGGCGAAATTTTCATCGATGCAGGTCTGCCAGTATACGAAGGTATGGTTATTGGCGAACACAACCGTGACAACGACCTTGATGTAAACCCATGTAAGGGTAAAAAACTCACCAACGTTCGTGCTTCCGGTAAAGATGATGCTGTTGTTCTTACTCCTGTTCGCCCAATGACTCTTGAGCGTGCTATCCACTTCATCACTGAAGATGAATGTGTAGAGGTAACACCAGAATCCATCCGTCTGCGTAAGAATATTCTCTCCGCACAGAACCGTCACCGTCTCGCTGGCAGAAAGAAAAAAGCCGCAGAAGGTAAATAGCATTCCACAAACTACCTGCTGATACAGACAGCAGATAGATATTGTAACGACTAAACGCCGCGGGATATTCTCTTTAAGAACATTCCGCGGCGTTTCTTTTTTTCTGATTGCGCAACAAAGTAATTTCAGATGACAGCTCACCTATTCACACAGGGCAACAGAACAAATAGCTAGTACGTTAGTACCAACCAAATACCTGCCCTAAAAATTCTACCGCTCGAATTTCTGACCAGTAATAATCATCATCCGAAATACGGACAAACCCGATATGACCACCTTCAGCAGGGGTTTCGAGGTAGAGATTTTTACTGCGATGCGCCTGCCCTGTCGGATAGCAAGTGGGACAAAGAAACGGGTCGTTGCGCGCGTTCATTAACAATGTCGGGATTCGAACCCGATCGAGAAATTGCACACTGGAGCTTTTTTTCCAGTACTCCATCGCATCTTTGTATCCATACCACGGTGCTGTATACGTTTCGTCGAAGTCTCGAAAGGTCTTCACTTCATTCAAACGTGTCACATCAACCCGTTCAGGAAACAGCTCATGCTTTTGCAACATTTTCTCTTTAAGGGTTCGCATAAAATTTTTCAAATAAATTGCATTGGAAGACTTATCCATAGCCTTCGCCGCTCCCACAAGATCGCAAGGTACAGAAAATACCACAGACGCCTGAATATTGGGATGCACGATTTCATCAGGGTCACCCAAATATTTAAGAATCTGATTCCCTCCCATACTGAACCCTATGAGAACAATTTCTTCATACCCTCTTCCTGCACAAAAATTCACGACTGATTTTAAATCTTCTGTCGAGCCGCTATTGTACATATGTAATGTTCTGTTAAGCGACCCGCTGCATCCCCTAAAATTCCATGCAACGGCATCCCACCCCGCCTTGAGCAGTGCTCGAACCATACCTTTCACATATGAGCGCTTAGAGTTTCCTTCCAGACCATGAGAAATTATCGCAAGACGCTTTTGCGGATATCCCGGCATAACGTAATGAAAATCTATATCTAAAAAATCATTATCAGGAGTAGTAATCCGTTGAACAGCACTGGCGGGTACTTCAAGTGTTCTGAAAAACGCAGGATACAACGTTTGCGCGTGTCCGCCGGGTAAAAAAAACGGAGCCGGATACAGCGTATTTTCATAAATCGGCATAGTGTTCACCTCAGAGGATAACGTGACAATTACACCATAACAGTATACGTCCCTTTGGCTTCAGGTAAGCAGTAACGACACATATTTTCAGGAGCACGCATGAATCAACATGACGTTATCATTTTAGGTGCTGGCGCTTCCGGTCTCTGGGCAGCACTCACCGCTGCCAAAAGAGGTCGCAAAGTTCTGGTCGTTGACCATGCTCGCAAAGCCGGACGAAAAATTCTGATTGCTGGTGGTGGCAAATGTAACTTTACCAATATAGAACTTAGTGCAGCCAACTACCATTGTAAAAATAGACACTTTTGCAAGTCTGCACTTGCGCGTTTTACTCCGTGGCACATGGTAGAATATCTTTCGCTCCATGATATCCCGTGGGAGGAACGTGAGCACAGTCAGCTGTTCTGTACCCGCAGCGCAGAGGATATTACATATGCCCTCTACAATGATTGTCTGGAAGAAAACGTACGCTTTCTTTTTTCCGAACAGATTACAAGTGTGCAAAAAAACGACGATTTATTCGACGTTACAGTAACAGGCGGACGACATTCCGCGCCGTCCCTTATCGTCGCTCTTGGCGGCAGCGCATGGCCTCAGGTTGGAGCAACTGATGCTGGCTATAAACTGGCACGACAGTTCGGGCACAAAATTATTCCGACATTCCCTGCTCTTGTTCCACTCATGATGCCATCGAACTGGAAGTGCAAAAACTTATCAGGGATAGCACTTCCCGTATCAATATCCTGCAACAAAAAGCAGTACACGGAAAACATGCTTTTCACCCATAAAGGCATCAGTGGTCCTGTTGTGCTTCAAATTTCTGCACACTGGAAAAAAGGAGATGCTCTTGAAATAGATTTCCTTCCTCATGCATCGCTTGAAACACTCTTGGAAGAATCTGGCTCCACTCTGCTATTGAAAACAGTTTTGAAGCGCACTTTCCCCGAACGACTTGCCGTAGCGCTTATTCCTTCTGAACTTGGCGAAAAACAGATTGCGCAACTCAGCAAAAAAGACCTGCTTGCCTTGCACGCTGCTATTCATGCTTTCAAGGTTACACCTACAGGAACAGAGGGTCTAAAAAAAGCTGAAGCAACAGGCGGCGGTGTAGATACAGATTCTATTTCTTCCAAAACGATGGAAAGCAAACTTTGTCAGGGACTGTACTTTACGGGTGAGGTTCTTGACGTTCTTGGTGACCTTGGAGGCTTCAACCTCCACTGGGCTTGGGCATCCGGCAACGCTGCGGGCGAGTCTGTATAACTCCTGATGTTATTCCATCTTTAGATGGTAGCTCACATCACCCTCGGCGCAAGATGAGCAAAAGGTGCAGGCACGGGAAGTTATCGACCTCCAAGATTACATATATAACGCAAAAAGGCTGCCAGTTGGGCAGCCTTTTTCATAACAAAACTTCATCCGGCATCGGCTAAAAAAGCATGCGGAAAAGTGCAACCAGAAGCCATAGCAACCCGCAACCGAAAATAGCTGCTAGACGAATGTGCTTGATAAGCTGCATCAGCGAATGTTTATTCCAAACATCGTCACCAACGCCTAAGACTGGTTTCTCTTTCACTTTACCGAAATAAACCGCCTCACCACCCATTGGTCTCCCATACAGATGAGCTGCCATAGCCATAGGCCAACCGGCATTAGGGCTTTCCATTTTTTCAGCATCGCGCACAACGCTGTTCCATACACCCTTAGCAGGTCCAAGCCCTGCCAGATTTGCAGTCCATTGCAAGAACATGGCTGACAATCGTGCAGGAACATAGGCAAGCACATCATCAAATTTAGCACCTGCCCAACCTAAATCAATCCACTTTTCATTCTTATAGCCCCACATGGAATCCATAGTAGACGTAGCTTTATAGAGCCACAATCCTACAGGCCCAGAAAGAACGAGCCAGAAAAAAGGCGCGATAATGCCATCATTGAAATTTTCAGAAAGCGTTTCTGCAAGCGTCTTGTACAGTTCTTCCTGCGTGGCGTTTGAGACATCACGACTTACCAGCATAGAAACGGCACTGCGCCCTCTATCAAGCGAACCGGACGCTATCGCCTGTACTGCTTTCGTTCCTTCATTGAGCAAACTTCCGAGCGCAAGCCCAGACCATGCAAAATACAGCGCAAACACCCAGCCCAGATATGGAATATCAATAAACGCACTTACAATGATGAAGACCAAAAGCAGCAAAATCACCAATGAAAGAACGCCGCCAACCCTATTAGGAAAGTTCTTACGAGCTAATTTTTCCAGCTTGTTCAACATACGCCCGATCAATTGAACGGGATGAGGCAGACAAGCAGGGTCAGCAAAGACGACATCAATAAGAAACGCAGCCAACGGTATCCAAAGATATTCCATAATCACCTACTTTCCGTTTAAAGCTCCTGTTGCTGCAAAAGCCTGATACAAAACAATACCTACTGCCGTTGATAAATTGAGACTACGTACCTCACCCCACATTGGAATGCGCACATGGTTCTCATAACGATCCATGAGACTATCAGGAAGCCCACGGGTTTCTGGCCCGAATACAAGCGCGTCATTTGCATCGTATTCAACTTCATGCACAGCCACGCCACGTTTAGAACTTGCCATAACATGTCTGTGCTTGTGCCCTACAGCTTCAATGTATGCTTCCCAATCAGACCATACAAACACAGAAACATGCGGCCAGTAGTCAAGTCCAGCGCGTTTTAAATATTTATCTTCAAGACTGAATCCCAACGGCTCAATCAAATGTAAATCTGTTGCGGTTGCCGCACACAATCTAGCGATATTACCAGTATTTGGCGGAATTTCCGGTTCAAATAATACAACATGCATGCATATTACCCCTTTATAAAAACAAAAAAACCGGCTCAGGAAGTACCCCGAGCCGGTTATTATTGCAACGTTAGATAGTGAACAGAACCTATCCTGTTGTCATACACTAGAATGCGTAACTAACAGTGAGAGCACCGATATGGGTTACACCGTTTTTAGATTTACCATCAAGTACACCCGGTGCTACAGAATCATCGTAATCTACACTCTCTGCAATAATGTAAGTGTACGCAAGGTCAACAGTCCAGTTGTCAATGGAGTACCCAACACCAGCACCAATGAGGTGACGGTCTTCAGCTGGAATCATGTAATCAACATACTTAGCGTTTTCTGGAGCTTCGTCAAATGCGTAGCTGCCGCGAACTGTCCAGTTGTCGTTGATATCGTACTCTGCACCGATGCTTACACGCCATACGTCATCCCAGTCTTTAGGCTGACGAACAATGGTATCTGCACCCGGAGTTTCGAGAGTAATGTCGAAGTTTCTGTATGTTGACCAACGAGTATTTACTGCTGCAAGTTCAATGCTCAGCTCTTCAATTGGGTAGTAGGTAACACCCAAGCTAATCATATCAGGAAGAACGATGGATGATTTGGTATCAAGCTTCATCGTAGAGGCAGGAGTAGAAATTTTAGTTTCGCCAGTAGCATCAACTTTTGCCTGACTGTGATAACCGACACCAAAACGCCACTTATCAAGTTTATAGTGCAGACCAGCGGTAAGAGCCACACCATCACCGCTACCAGTCAACTTTGAAGTGGCAAGTGGAGAACCAAGAGTCTTTTCAATAGCAACATCAACGTACACATATTCAAGACCAATAGCTGCGGATAAGTTGTCAGTAATTTTGTACGCCACGTTCGGGTTTAAAGACAACGTAATGATTTTAGCATCATATACATTGTTTGCACCCGGAAAATCGTCTTTATCGTAACCAAAGCCCAGACCGAAACGGGAGTATTCACCAAATCCTACAGCCCACTTATCATTAATACGATGTGTTACGTAAAAATGTGGGATCGGGAATACAGCATCTTCGCTGGAAGTAGTTGTGCTTACACCAGTGGCAGGATTGATTGTTTCAACTTGTGTGTATGGAGCTGCCAGAGAAACACCAGCAGAAATATGGGTTCCATCTAACTGAGTAAGACCAGCAGGGTTGTATGCAACTGCGGAAGGGTCGTCAGCACGACCAACAAGTGTACCGCCAAGTGCGTTACCTCGAGCACTCCACTCATACAAAGCAAAACCGGCAGCAGAAGCAGATGTAGCAACAGCTAACAGCAGGACACAAGACGCAACAATAGACAGGAAATGTCGCTTCATTATTTTCCCTCGTATTCAGTTTAGCATGCCTATAAGTGCCTGTTCAGCACCCTGTTCAATACTTTCAAATAGATATGAAAGCTAAACAGTGTTTCCCCTCAAGACATGCAAAATGAGCAAGCTGCAAGGCCCCTCTGCCATAACTGCTACTTACTCATAAAATTTAAAGTACTGTGTGTATAATAGTATCACTTTCACTTGGCAATGTTTTTTACGTTTTTCCACTCACTTGATCCACAATGAAAAAATAGTGCAATCAAGTTAAGGTATTATAAAAACAATTCTTTCAAACTCTTCCTACACACTTGTTTATATTTGTAACACGAAACCGTACATCATAAGAAACACAAAACCTTACTCTATGATGCTCCCGCCCCACCTCACAACTCAAGTTGCCTGCTCTATACAATACAAAAAAAGGCAGAAAGAACTTCTTTCCACCTTTTCAATATCTCGTATACATTACTACAATGTGAGACTAGCTTCCTCTAATCACAGCGACTTCTTTACGCAAAACACACCAGACAGGACGTTCGCCATCAGTCAAAATTGGGCGTCCTTTAGGGTTCGCAATGTTACACCTGCGTTTTTCGTTCTGGAAAAAGAATGGACAATCCTCACATTCATTAACAGCAATTGCTGGCAAGCCGCTGTTACAAGAAGCAGATTCCGTAACACGCAATGCTGCTCCACTTGCAGGACACCACTCCGGTCTAGTTGTTTCAGGGTCAACATCAACTTGTTTTAATTCAGGAAAACGCCCGCTGCATTTACCCTCATTACCAGCAAGATAAAAAGGACACGCCGAACAGGCAGATACTACAAAAATCATATTTCACTCCTACAGCATATTCACAGGATCTATATCCAGAGACAGTCTGAGCTTAGAACCGCGAGGCACAGCATTACGCATGGCGTAATACAGCGTGCGTACGCTTATCCAGTTATCGGACTTCAGCGTCCACTGGAAACGCTTTCTTCCGCGCAAGATAGGCAACGGTGATGGCGTATGCCCCAACACGCGCACATCATGCTCTTTACCGAGCGCCCTTGCTACCTCGGTCAATGTTTCTACCCATTCCATCCCTTTATTCCAATCCAGCGGATAGCTGGTTCGGATAAGCGCTAATTTTACGAATGGAGGATATTTTCGTTTACGTCTTCGCTCAAGTTCCTCTGCAAAAAATCCATCATAATCTGCACTACCTACAAATTGCCAACAGTAGTGCTCGGGGTCTCGAGTCTGGATTAATACACGCCCAGCTTTTTCACCGCGACCTGCCCGCCCAGATGCCTGAACAAGCAACTGGAATGTACGTTCAGCAGCGCGATAATCAGGAAGATTCAACCCTAAATCCCCATCCGCAACAACAGCGAGCGTTACGTTAGGGAAATGATGCCCTTTGGACAGCATTTGTGTCCCCACAAGCACTTGCGCTTCCTGTTTTGCAAACGAATCAAGAATACGTTGCATCTTACCGGGGCGACGTGTTGAGTCTCTATCCAGACGCAAAATTTTTGTTTCAGGTGGCAATATATCAGTCAGATGCTCTTCAAGCTTTTCTGTACCTTCCCCCATAGGAAGATAGTGAAGCCCCTTACACTTGGAACACACAACAGGATACGCTACCGAATGCCCGCAATAATGACACACAAGCCGTTCACGCTCTTTATGATATGTAAGCCCAACTTCACAGTGCGGACAACGTGCTACGTGACCGCAGTCAAGGCAATACATTAACGGCGAATATCCTCTACGGTTCAACAGAATAACAACCTGTTCACCACGAGCAACCGTTTCTTGAATCTGCCTTTTACATTCAGCAGCAAGGATTCCATCAGAGCGCTTCAAATTTTTTATATTAATGAGAGAAACGTCTGGCAACCTCCCCTCACCCGCACGCTCTTTCATTACACTCATAGAAACTGCGTGTTGCTGCACAGCATAAAACGTCTTTACGTCAGGAGTCGCAGAGCCAAGCAGCAATAACCCATTGCTTTGCTGAACACGATAAAATGCGACTTCTTTTGCCTGATACACCAAGCCTTCATCCTGCTTGAACGAGGTATCATGTTCTTCATCAAGCACTATCAAGCCCAGCGCAGGGGAAGGTAAGAAAAGTGCAGATCGTGTTCCCACAATAATGCAAGGAGCCTCACGCTCTGCCAACGTGCGGAACGTATTTTCTCTTTCAGCAGGAGACTGGTAGCCGTTGTAAAAAAAACAGTCCTGAGAAGGAAAACGATTGCGCACTGCCTGTTCTAACTTACAGGCAAGCGCTACCTCCGGTGCTAACAGCATAACAGAATGCCCCTTAGACAACGCCTCTGCTGCCAACTCCAAATACACCACAGTTTTTCCGCTTCCAGTAATACCATACAGTAATGCTGACTTCGGCTTATCTGCGTGCATCAATGTGCTAAATTCATCGAAAGCAGTCTGCTGTTCCGGCAACAAATCAAAACCGTTCCCGATATCCGAAAAACACTCTGAAGTCTCTTCTTGGCAGGCTTCGCACTCTCCTTCTTCTCTGGGACCAATACGGACAAGCCCACGTTCTGCCAAAGTATTAAGCGCAGCAGATACGCCAGTACCAAGTTCTTTCAACAACCGGGTTCTTGAAAGCATCCCCTTATCTTGCAGATACTCAAGAACCTCGATCTGCCGCTTAGCAGACGGGCGTACAGCCCAAGGCGGGTCAACTAAAAGACTGCAAAGCTCCTGCTCTTCTGCATCAAACGTGCTGTCGAGAACTTCAACAGCGTTTTTCTTCCACAGATCCCCGATAGCAGAACGTTCAGCAAGCGGCATCGTTGCGATATCGCGCATTGTTATCGTGCGCGGTTTGCCACCATCCAACAGGCGCAAGCGCACTTTAGAGGTTCGAAGTCCTGCCGGAAGCAAACCACCGAGAACTTCCCCTTCTGTAACCATATGCCGCAAAGCAAGCTGTTTGACCATTGCAAGGTATTCCGGTTTCAGAAGCGGTTCACGCTCAGCAGCCCAAAGGCACTCTTTAAGCACTACGCCTTCTTTTACGGAACTGTCATCCGTGATGGAAACAATAATTCCTGCTCGCAGCATTCCCCCTTTGCCCAGCGGCACAACAACACGCTGACCACATTTCCATACAAAAGTATCAAGCCACTCCGGTTCGGCGTAGCTCAACGTTGCGTATGGCGGACTTAAAAGAGAGATTGATAACATTGCATACATTCCTAAAAGTAAAAAAGGCGATCATAAAGACCACCTTTTTTGTATTCTTAATTCTGACCGCGTATATTAAGGTAAAAGCGGCTTCAAGTGTTTTACAAGATCATCACGAATAGAATCATCCTGCAAGGCAAAATAAATATTTGCAGTTAAGTACTCCGCCCAGTTACCTGCGTCAAATCGCATGCCGCGCATTTTTACAGCAAGCAATCCGCGTTCTTTCGCAACAGTGCGCAGTGCGTCTGTCAGCTGAATTTCACCACCCGCACCTGCTTTGGTGTTCTCAAGCGCTGGGAAGATTTCTGGAGTCAGCACATAGCGACCAACAATTGCCAGACGAGAAGGTGCATCCTGTACAGCAGGTTTTTCCACCAAATCTGTAACGCGATATGTACCCGGCGCAATTTCTTCACCGGCAACAATACCGTATCGATCAACCTTATCGGCTTCAACTTCCATAACGCCAACAACCGGCAAGCGTTCGGCAGCAGCAACCTCAATAAGCTGTTTCAAACCCGGTTCCATGCCAAACATAAGGTCGTCACCAAGCATTACACCAAAGGCATCTTCATTGATTAAATCCTTGGCGCACAGCACAGCATGACCGAGTCCAAGCTGCTCTTTCTGACGAATAGAAATAATATTCGCCATACGGGCAACTTCCTGCACAGTTTTGAGCAGTTCTGTTTTACCAGCACGCTGGAGTAAACCTTCAAGCTGAAGGTTTTTATCGAAATGATCTTCAATGACTTTTTTTTCGCGGTTGGTAACGAAAACAACATCATCAAGACCGGAACGAATTGCCTCTTCTACAATGTACTGCACGACAGGCTTGTTGTAGACAGGAAGCATTTCCTTTGGGATATTCTTGGTAGCAGGAAGAGAACGGGTTCCCCAACCAGCAACAGGGACAACTACTTTGCGAATATTCATAGAACTTCCAAGATATGTTTAGACTAAGTTTTTCTGTGCAGATTCAGCAAGGTACGACGCAAGGCGCTTTACTTGCTCGCCGTCTTCGCCCTCAACCATTACGCGACAAAGAGACTCTGTACCTGAATAGCGCAACAGAACTCGACCTTTGTCACCTAATTCTTTCTCTGCTTTTGTAACATCTTCGAGCAAGCTTGGACATTCTTCAAACGGAATTTTACGGTCAACGCGAACATTAATCAATTCTTGTGGATATAACTCAAGCAGACCCGCAAGGCTGGAAAGAGGTTTATCTCTCTGACGCATAATGCGGAGCAGCTGAAGTCCGGCAAGAAGACCGTCGCCAGTAGTACCGTAATTCATAAATACCAGATGACCTGACTGTTCACCGCCCATTGTGGCATGCTCGTTTCGCATAGCTTCAACAACATGACGATCACCTACAGGAGTACGTAACAAGCGCCCGCCGTGTTCACGCATAAACACTTCAAGAGCCATATTACTCATCACTGTAGAAACGAGGGTTTTACCCACTAAGTCACCGGATGCCATCATATCCTGAGCGCAGATTGCCATAATCTGGTCACCGTCAAGAACAGAGCCGTTCTCATCGCAGACAATAAGTCTGTCAGCGTCACCATCAAGGGCAAGACCTATATCGGCTCGAACTTCGCGTACCTTCTCTGCCATAATTTCAGGATACAGCGAACCACAACGCTTATTGATGTTCAAACCGTTCGGCTTAACGCCAATAGGAACAACTTCTGCTCCAAGCTCTTCTAGTACTAGTGGAGCAACTTTGTAATTTGCGCCATTAGAACAATCAAGAACTATGCGTAAACCTTCGAGAGACAGGTTCGTTGGGAAGCTATTTTTCAAGTAAACGATGTAGCGACCAACCGCGTCTTCAATACGCTTTGCTCGTCCTACTTTATCCGGAGCAGGATAGTCCCACTGATGGTCAGGGTTAAGAACCATTTCTGTAATGGCATCTTCAACAGAATCTGCGATTTTAAAACCACGATCATCAAAAAATTTAATACCGTTATCGTGGTACGGGTTATGGGATGCAGAAATAACTACACCCATAGTCGCGCGCATATTCCTTGTGAGAAACGCAATGGCAGGGGTAGCCATTGGACCTACAAGGTATACATCCATACCTGCGGCACAAAAACCGGCAGTTAGCGCATTTTCAAAAACATATCCAGAAAGGCGGGTATCCTTTCCGATTACAACTCTATTTCGTCCAGTTTCAGTCCGGAAAGCAGTTCCTGCTGCAAGTCCTAATCGCATAGCGACTTCAGGAACCATCGGGTACATATTCACTGTACCGCGCATACCGTCCGTTCCAAACAAGCGTCTTCCCATGGAAGCTCCTGTTGTAGTATATTTAGTGTGTAAGTAAAATTTATTACGTCTAGATATCGCACGCGATCATTCTTTCACAGCAAGCAGGCTATTCAGCCCCTTTTCACTTGCAGTAATTTGAACAACTGAAAACAACGCAAGTACGCTGTCTTTGGCGATAGGAGGATACTAAGAAACACCCTCTGCCTACACTATTTACTTGAAATAAGTGCAGTCAGAGTCTCCGGCTTGGTGCCGACCACCTTGATATTCTCAGGCAATTCGAGCCGGTAAGGGAGTTGATATTCTCCGGGAGTAATGTCTTCCGGCAACTCTAAAATTACTCTTATTGAATCAATGAGCGCACTATTGTCTTTCATTGAGTCAGGCACTTCAATAGTAAGCGTGACCGAGTCCTGCACTAATGTTATGTCCAACCCCGCACGCGGGATAACGATAACATTACGCACAATGGTACGCTCCTGAGCAAGCAAGCCCAAAATATATGTTACATCCACAATAGGTGGAGTCGCTTTAGCTCGTAACGATAAAGAAACTGTGCCGTCAAGTGTTACACTACCCGGCTCACTAGCCACAGGCGCTGAAGTAACAGCTTCCACATCGCTCAATGCTGCCAATTCAGATTCCGGCCCACTCACTGTCACATACTGTGGCGTTACCGTTGCGGACTCCACAAAAAAGTCAGGAGGCAGTTCGCCAGACCAGCGAGGCACTACCGGAAGCTCTTTCTCAACAAGTTTATCCACTTCAAGTGTCAGACGTGATGGGCGAACCTCTACCACATCAAACGCTTTACCAAGACGAATCCCGCCTGCTTGAATCGGCAGAACATTCAACCCGGGGTGAACTTTGGACAAATCAAGCACATACGTAAGCTGACGATTGGTAATAGTGCGAATAAGCCCTTTAGGTCCGCGCACACGAATCTCAATTTCTGGCGGCAAGCCACTCAGCAGTGTAAGATCTTTAGGCATCCCTTTTAATTCAACGGATGCTCTTTCCCATATTTCAACTTGCTCACGACCAGATATGACGACCCATAAACAGGAAGCCATAATAAAAGCCAAAAGTAAGTGGCGAAAGCTCACACCCATGAATTACCGCTCCAAAAGATTACGCAGCACCCGCTTCAGACGAATCCTGTCGAGGTTACTGGTTAGCCTGCCGTTTACGGCAACAGTAATATCGCCACGCTCTTCAGAAACAACTATGGCAATGGCATCGGTCTCTTCTGTAATGCCCAAAGCTGCTCTGTGGCGCGTGCCGTATTCCGGTCTATCTTGATCGCCGACAGCAAGGGGCAGTATACATCCCGCTGCTGCCACACGCCCACGACGCACAATAACCGCACCGTCATGCAACGGTGTTTTCACCTGAAAAATAGTTACCAGCAATTCCTTAGAAATGGCAGAATCAATCAGAACACCACGCTGGGCAACATCACCCAGCGGAACATGGTGCTCAAGCACAATAAGTGCTCCAACTTTGCGCTTAGCCATATTCACAGCCGCGCCGATCACTTCATCCAGAAATGAATCTTCCACTTCTGTTTTTTTATAGAAACTGCGTGCGCCCATGTTAGAAAGTCCTCGCCTGATGTCATCTTGAAAGAGAATAACAACAACAAGGAAGAACGAACTCAGGAATTGCTGCAATATCCAGTGCAGAGTATAAAAGCCAAAGTATTCAGAGAACGCAAACACTGCTATAAGCAATAACAAGCCATAAATAGCCGATACCGCCCGAGTCCCTCTAATGACTATCATCACTTGATAGAACAAAAGAGTAACAAAAGCGATATCCAAAGCATCACGCCATGTTATGCTGATATATTCCAGTGCATCCAATGAAAACACGCTTACTCCCGAACTCTAACGACGCAAGGCTTCAGCAAGAAGAAGGGTTTCGTGCGTCTTAGCAACATCATGCACTCTGTGCACTTCCACTCCGCGATACCCCAGAATAGCAGTTGTTGCCTGCGTACAATTTTCCCGCTCGCCCACAGGTGCGCCACAAATTTTTTCAAACATAGATTTGTTGGAAATACCCGCCATAACCGGCATGCCCAGAGCTTGAAAACGATCTATTTTTTGCAAGATCGTCAAATTATGCTCTACAGTTTTCCCGAACCCTATACCGGGGTCAATCATAATACGTGACTCAGGAAGTCCGGCGTCTGTCAGCTCTTTAAGTTTCCGATCAAAAAACGCTAAAATGTCATCAACGACATCATCATACACAGGGGCTACCTGCATTTTATCAGGTTTTCCCTGACTGTGCATGAGAACATACCCAGGCTTATACTGTGCTACCACATCTTTAAGCTCCGGCTCAAATTCAAATGCAGAGATATCGTTGATAATGTGTGCGCCAGCATCAAGAACGGCTGCTGCTGTTCCCGCCTTATATGTGTCTACAGATACAGCCCACGGCAAAGCCTCATCTGAGCAATCACCAACAACACCTTCAACAATTGGCAGTACACGCGCTATTTCTTCTTCAAGAGATACCGGATCGGCAAACGGGCGGGATGATTCCCCCCCAATGTCCAATACATGTGCTCCGGCTGCCGCTTGTGAACGTGCGTGGGCAATAGCCGCCGCAACTGAATTATATTCACCGCCGTCATGAAAAGAGTCCGGTGTCACATTTACAATACCGAAGATACAAAAAGGGGCAGGGCCTATGGACCTGCCCCCTCGTACTTCCCAATAAAACGGGGTGCTCATTACTGCTTCTTCTCTTCAGAAGGTTGTGTCGCAGGTTCCGATGTTTTTTCCGGTTCCGCGGCTGGTGCAGTTGGTTGCTGCGCCTGCTCCTCAGTTCCCAGAATAAAATCACCGGAATCTTCATCAGCGGCTTCTGGCTGCTGATCTCTGTAAGCAGCTGCTGCCTTAGCAAACGCATCAGGAGCTTCTGCTGGAGTTGCGTTTTGCGCAGCATTCTTGCCGTTTGAGTCCTCCTGTGGAGGAAGATCTTTACCTTCAATCAGCAGATCAATATCAGCGCCGCTGATTGTTTCACGATCAAGCAAGGAATCAGCAATTCTATGCAGTACGTCGATATTATCCTCAAGAAGCTGACGCGCGGTAGAACGTGCTGTATCAACAATACGCTTTACCTCTGCATCTACAAGGCGTGCAGTTTCATCACTGAAGTTACGGGACTGCGCCCACTCACGACCAATGAATACTTCTTCGCCCTGCTCACCGATGTTAAGAGGACCGATAGCTTCTGACATACCCCATTCGCACACCATTTTACGCGCCATTTTAGTAGCACGCTCAATGTCGTTTCCTGCGCCTGTTGTAATGTCATCAAAGATAATTTCTTCAGCCACGCGACCACCAAGAAGAACCACAAGGTTTGTTTCGAGGAAGGTTCGTGAGTAGCCGTAGCGGTCTTCACCCGGAAGCTGCATGGTAACACCAAGAGCACGACCGCGTGGAATAATAGAAACTTTATGAACAGGGTCTGCTTTAGGAAGAAGCTTTGCACACAGGGCGTGACCACCTTCATGGTACGCTGTGATCTTTTTCTCTTCTTCACTCATGACCATGCTACGACGTTCTTTGCCCATGATGAGCTTGTCTTTAGCCTGTTCGAAATCAAACATGTTGATCTGGTCTTTGTTTTCCTTAGCTGCCTGAAGAGCTGCCTCGTTAACGAGGTTTTCCAAGTCAGCACCGGAGAAACCAGGAGTGCCTTTTGCGATGGTTTCCATGTTCACATCCGCAGCCAGCGGAGAACGACGTGCATGTACTTCCAAAATGCGCTTACGACCTTTTACGTCTGGCACAGGTACGGTAACCTGACGGTCAAAACGTCCCGGACGAAGCAACGCAGGGTCAAGAACATCTGGACGGTTTGTTGCAGCAATAAGAATAACGCCTTCGTTAGACTCAAAGCCATCCATTTCAACAAGCAACTGGTTAAGAGTCTGCTCGCGTTCATCATGTCCGCCACCAAGTCCAGCACCACGCTGACGACCAACAGCATCAATTTCATCAATAAAAATCAGGCATGGCGCATTCTTTTTACCCTGCACGAACAAGTCACGCACACGGGAAGCACCAACACCGACAAACATTTCTACGAAGTCAGAACCGGAAATGGAGAAGAACGGAACGCCAGCCTCACCGGCAACGGCACGCGCAAGCAATGTTTTACCGGTACCCGGAGGGCCCACAAGCAAAACACCTTTTGGGATACGTCCACCAAGGCGAGTAAAGCGCTTAGGGTTTGAAAGAAAATCAACAACTTCGCTGAGTTCCTCTTTTGCTTCATCAACACCGGCAACATCAGCAAAAGTAACCTTTGTCTGCTCCTGCGAGATAAGTCGCGCGCGGGAACGACCAAAGGACATAGCCTTACCGCCGCCTCCCTGCATTTGGCGCATGAAGAAAATCCACACACCGATCAGAAGCAGCATAGGGAACCATGATACAAGCAGAGTCATGTACCACGGAGAATCTTCTTTAGGTTCTGCATTAACAACAATACCCTTGCCCACAAGGCGATCCACCAGCTTAGGATCATCCGGCGCGTAGGTATTTACAACAGTACCGCCATGTTCTTTAGCAAGCAGTTTTTGTCCCTGTATGGAGACTTCCGCTATTTCGCCTTTATCCACCAGCTCCAAAAACTTTGTATAGCTGACTTTTGTCTGCGAGTTTTGTGGCTGGCTGAACATGTTAAACAATACAACCATGAGTAGGGAGATGACAGCCCAGAGAATCAAGTTCCGGGAAAACTGGTTCAAGGTATTTTACCCTCCGAAGTTAGAATCGGATTTAATTTACTTTCTCAAATGTATTTTCGTACTCGAACTTTTATTTCTAATAACTCGAACGCGATTTGACAATGGTTGAAACACTCTTTTTCTAAATTACATTGAACTTTATGCCAAGAGCATCTTACTCTTGCACCTAATACGCTTTCCTGCTAGAACGCGCTCAGTTAAAGAAATTTCATAAAAGGAAGCGTTTCGTCACCGGTGTGGCGTCCGGTCTTCAAAACCGGTGTAGGGCAGTGATGTCCTAGGTAGGTTCGACTCCTATACGCTTCCGCCACGCATATTCTACCCTGCTCAGCAGGGTTTTCTTGTTTATATGCTAGAGCTTCTACTTTCCTCATCGGTTTTATACAATGTTCCCTTAAAAACCGACGACGCTTGCTAAGGTGTATTTCTACACTAACTGCGCACAACTTCCATCACATACTCTTTTACGATTTTCAAATTACGCTTAGGTTACAATCTATCACGGTAGCCCGCCGACAAACAATTAGAGGCATGCAAACCGAACTCTTAAGCACTTTTTGTTGAATCAAGGCTACGTATCGTAAAAAACCATACAACTAAATTAGCATGTTCAGAAAACAAAAAAAAGCTCTCAACAGACTTTAAGCAAAGACTAAAGAGAGTTCTCACCATACTCATAGTACAGCAGCGCAGTACTATTTTTCACACATCCTCAAATACCTCGACACAGAAGTATCTTTCCACCCTGCCCTTTCACCTCCAAATCCAGCGGCATAATAATTTATCGTTCAACCCTATCACGCTTGAAGCTCAACACAAAAAACGCTGGCACATCACTATGCCAGCGTTTGCAGTTTGTATATCTTAAGGAAATTGTCCTGTTGGTCCCCACATATCTTGATCCACAAGTACTTCGTCTTGGTCTTGCAAATAGATTTGTGAATACGGCCCTGCTGGCAATGTCGAAAGCGTAATATCGTTTACACGCCTTGCCACATCAACATACTCAGCCATTGCCGAGTTCACAGCTGAAGCAATAAGCTGTACGATCAAGTCCTCAGAACCGCCACTAAGGTCAACGGTAACTTCTCCATCATGCTTCCATAAAACATTGTTTGTAAGAGTAGAGCGAAGTTCACAATCAATTCCAACAGTCATGCTGGAGCTAAGCACCATGTATGACATGTCCCATGCTGTTATCTTGGTAAACAGTACGCTATCAGCCCCAAGATTGGTTCTGATGCCTTGCAAATCTGCATTGTACAACAACTCAGAGTCGTACAGTCCTTCAATTTGCATTAACTCCATTACAACAGGAGCAGGATAGACGTAATACCCCTTATGCGACAAAGGCTCTGAAACTGTTGTAATATAACATTCTTTTGCGTCTGCCGCTGTCGTAAGGTTAATTGGCGGTAATACTAGGATTGAGCGAGGTTGTTCAGTATACATGCCGGGAAAAAGATCTGCTTTTGTTGCAGGCTTTACACAGCCGACAGCCAAAAGACAGCAGGCGATCATAGCTAAACGAAGAAACTTCATACTGCCACCTACTTCTCAACAGGCTTGTCAGCAGCCTGATTTTTTTCTGCAACAATATCCTTTGCTACGCTATCTTCAACAACATCTGGAGTCGCCATGCGCATAAGCACTGCAACAAATTGTTCAGATTCCGGATACGCAGCAACTTCCCTTTCGTAATTTGCGACAGCCTGCTTTGCATATCCCTCTTTTGCAAGCATGTATCCATACTCTGCAAATATACCAGGAGGAACAGGCTTATTATTCTCTTCAGCATTATCGATGATGTTTACCAACTCTTCCTGATGTTCTTTAATCGTTTCTGGAGACGGCTCTTTAACCATCGCATAATACGTTTGCGAATAATTGCACCATTCTATCCGCTGCTGCGATACACACCCACTCATGAGAACAACAAAGAGGAGGCAGCTACAAACTAGAAATTTTCTCATGGTACTCGAATTTCCTTAGTTTGCTGATTACCTATCAAAACAGTACGTTTCACAACAATTTTGTTGTTACGCATCACAAGAATGGCATGCTTACCCGGAGCAACTTCATACCATTTATCATCTTTTTTACTCGTAGAAAGCGCTACCGAGGCTCCGTTATCGAGAACAAACACTGCACCTTTGGTGTTCCCTACAAAAGAAAGCCATGCAACCTGCTCTGGAGAAGTAACCCCAGTTTGTCTGCCACATCCAAAAGACAACGCCATGATGCCGCAAATAAAAATGAGTACGATAATCTTCTGTAAACGACGCATTACTGCTCCTCCACCTGCAAGGCTTCATAGTTGTCAGCTGCAATGTATGAAGAAAGGTCACCACTCACGACGCTGCAAAATGAGACCTCATCTCGCTGAGATTTTCCGTAGGTTTCAAGAACCTTCAACTCTGCAATTTCTTTACCCGGCAGTGTAATAACACTGTTGGTCTGGCGGTTCTTAACTTTTTTTCCTTCCCTAAGAACAGTAAACCGGTCACCTTTTTTGACGCCCTGACTCTTACCGCCGCCAATAATGAACAATCCATCTTCATAGCCTAAGACATAGCTTCGCCATGGTTTGTCCATCAGGTTTTCAATAATATTTGACGCAACTGTTGTAATAGCTGCTTCAATAGCTTTATCATTCAATGTGGAATCATAACTACTGCGTCCACCAAGACCAAACATAGTACCTACTTCCATAAAAGCTTCACCGCTTCCAGATTCGGAGTAGATGACCTCGCCTGTGTACACATCAATAAGGCGAATGCTCACAGTTGCGAATGCAACTTGTTTTCTGCTTCTGCTGAATATACCAACTTCGCTTGTTTCTTTACGCCCGAACTCAGTAATAGAACCAACAATCAAGTAGTCCGCCATGTTCTTGAGTCGTCCCGCATCACCCAGTGAAAGCTCTGCTTGAATTTTATTCAAGTCTGCTCGCTCAAGAAGAATAAATTTTTCAGTCTGCACTAATTTTTCTGACAGAATATCAACAGCCTGCTTTCCAATTCTGTCATTGTTTTCACCAAGCAAAAAGCTGCGACCATACTTTGTTTCATTAGTAAAGCGACCAATTGCAACTTTTCTTTTAAGTCCACTATACTTTTCTGCTGCCTCTTGTTGAAGAGTAGGGCTGACAATTGCTCCTGAATCAGGTAGAGCAACTTTTTCAGGTTTGCTAATTGTTGCGCATCCGACACATACAGTGCACAGAATCGCAACGAACATACGACAAATATTTTTTCTCATATTTAACCACCTTATTAAAGTGAACAACCATCCACCTTCCACAAAAGCAGATAAAATACAAGTTTTTTGCCCGCCTCCATGCATTTCAATCTAACGAGACGCTTCGTTACTGCATTTCAGCAACACGCTTTTGCAGTCAAATATAAGTCGCCGCACCTTACTACTTGAAAGTCAAACTAATTAAAATACTCTGCTCATTTTAAATTGTCAATGATAGTTGACTCAAATGTCTTTTTTTATGTACGTTCGCTGCCGAGTTTGCTGTACTCAATTATTCATAAAAAGAGAGAGACACTATGAAAAACCAAAATCGCAGACAATTCCTCCAGACAGGTGCTTTTACACTGATGGGAATGTCCTTGATGGGTAGCAAAGCTTTTGCTGCTCCAGCTAATGCTAAGTTCGCCCCAGTACGCTTTGGGATCATCTCTGACCCTCACATGGACATCAAAGGCAAAAACGGCATGAAAATGAGTGCCGCCAGCGTGGATTGTGTTCGTCAGGCTGTAAATGGTCTCAATCAGGAAAAAGATCTGTCTTTTGTTATCATGACAGGCGACCTCCTTCTTGATGGCGAAAAACAGAACGCTGAAGCTATTAAAGAAATTCTCGACACATTGACTGTGCCTTACGTGGTTATTGCTGGTAACCATGACTTCGCACCAGTTAATACTGCAAAACATCGCGAAGGTTTTGATTACCTTTCAATCGATGAGTTCGTGAAATTCTTCGACGGCAAAGGCTACGATGGATCCGGCAACCGCTACTGGGCAAAATCTATTGTTCCAGGACTGCGCATTCTTGGTCTTGATGCTAACCTCCCAGAAGAGAAGAAAAAATGGGGCGGCATCCTGCCTAAAGAACAAATCGACTGGCTTGATAAACAGCTCAGCGACCACAAAGACGAAATGCACATTGTATTCATGCATCACAATGTGATTCCTTGGTCTTCCGACGAACTCAAAGGCGGACCTAAACAGTGGTTCTGTGCTGACAATGCAGAAGAAGTACGCGCTGTTCTTGAAAAGCATGCAGACAATGCACCGCTCATGATTACCGGACACCGTCACATCGGTATGCGTACTCGTGAAATTGGTGGCATTACCTACATGGTTGCACCATCTGCAAACACACACCCTATGCGTTACTCCGTGCTTACAGTTTCTCCAGAAGCAGTAACATGGAAAACTCCTATGGTAGGTGTTCCTGAATCTGTACATATTGAAGCACGCAACAACCTGCTTGCATCTAAATGGTGGCGTGAAAGCCAGTACGCAGAGCGTACTGCTAGCAACGATGCCGAAGTTCTTGATTTCTACGAAAAGAACTCACAGCGCGTTGGCACAAAATTGTTGTAGTACCCGCCTGATATAAAAAAACCTTCGCAATCGTCTGCCCCACCATGTGGATAGACGAAAAGCACTAGGTAGTCAGCGACCAGTTTTTCCCAGCAACAAATGGGAAAAACTGGTCGTTTTTTTAGCTACACACATCTACACAACACGCCACGGTCCTCTAAGTTCGTATCTAGAGTGTTTTTTACATTCGACTGAAAACCCGTCCTATCCATACATATTTATATGTCATATTTTTCATTTAATATTCTGATTTAATATATTTAATTAAATTTCTTGTGATTAAATTCACATAATATTGCTACAAAATGTCTTTTATAAGGCTCTAGCTTGTGAATTAATGTGACGTAATTCTTTATCGCAATTTTTATTGCTGCTCAGATGCCGCATTGCTACTTCACGCTCAGATAACAACAAGCTCAACCACCACCTTTGGTGGAATGACTGAATCTTCACAAGAAACAAACGGGAGAAGAATCATGTCCGTAGATTTTAAAGAAATGCAAGCCACCTTAATGCGCGAAATGCGCTTGTATCATTACCCAATCGCGATCAAATTTTTCTACGATCAGGCAGAAGCAGACAAGTACCTCGAAGAAAACGAAGTGCACGTACCTCTTAAACCTATGACTTACTGCCAGTGGGAAATCGCTGCACGCATGAAAGGTCAGAACGTATACGGTACTAAAGAAATGCTCTCCTGCTCTAACGCTCACTACAGCTTTGGCTGGAAAGGTCTTGATGAAGCGGAAATCAAAAGTCACGCAAAATACACCCGTGACCCAGAGCAGGCAAAGCGCTTTATCGAAACCAAATCTCAGATGCCGGAAGGCATGGTAGGTATGGCTGTAATGCCGCTTGCTAATGCAACTGAAACTCCAGATGTAGTTCATTTTTATGTAGATAACATGCAGGCATATCACCTTGCTGTTGATTACATGGCAGCCACAGATACACACCCTATCCGCCCTGCTATCACAATGAACTCTTCTGCATGTGGCGGCACAGTATTCTCCCACATTGCGAACGAATTCAACATGGTTCCTGCATGTTCCGGTAGCTATAACGCTGGTAAAACTGAGCGCGGTGAAATCAACGTTATGATTCCTGGCGACAAGATGATTGCTACATACGAGCGTCTTCTTGACCGTATGGAAAAACTGGGTAGCTCATCCATTACTAAACCGGGTGACGGCTTCCCAGGACAGGATGTTTGCAAAAACTGTCCGCTCATTATTTTCAAAAAGTCCAAATAGATACTTAAGCATATAGGAGCGGCAGGCACACGCCGCTCCCTTGGAACGCAATTTACGTGAGGAGGTACACGTGTTTTCCAATAAACGTAACTGGGTAAATTTTACCCTGCTTGCTGCAACAGTGGTACTTGTTTTTTCCCAACCAGCATTAGCTGATCGTCTTGCTGACGCTATCAACGCAACACCTAAAGGTGCTGGCGCTGGTGAAATCAACCCTTCTGCCGCTCCGGGCTTCTTAGGCATTCCGGGTGCTCCATCTGTTAACCTTGTTATCGGTTTCTTATGGGCAATCTGGGTTGGTTGGATTTTCTCTACTGTTGGTGCATTCGGCGGTATTATGGCTGGTGTTGGTCACATCACCATTTTCGGATTCGGTAACTACGCATCCGGATTCAAAAAGCAGTCTCCTGTTCTCAACAAACTGGTAACAGACTCCATTCGAGTATCTAACCAGTGGCTTGTAGGTACTTCTGCCGGTATGTCCTCTTTCAACTACTACAAAATGGGTCGCCTTGTTCTGCCACTGGGTCTTTCCCTTGCAACAGGCTCCATCCTCGGTTCATACCTTATTCCTTGGCTCACCGCAGGACAGATCTCCCTTAAAGCGTACATCGGCTACTTTGGCTTGTTCGTACTCTTCTTGGGTTGCTACCTTCTGTATGAAACCACTCCACGTGGTCAGGCAAACAAAAAACAGGCAAAAGAAGCTGCCCGTGCGTTTGAAGCAAGCATCAAAGAAGAACGTTCTGGCTCTTCTGTTGATACTTCCGCACTCGGTGTAAAAATTGTCTCTTTCGCTCCAACCAAATGCGTCTTCACCTTCTATGGTGTTGAGTTCTCCTTCAACCCACTTGTACCGGTCTGCGGCGGTTTCGTAATTGCAGGTCTTGCTTCCTTCCTTGGTGTTGGTGGCGGCTTCCTTCTCGTACCGTTCCTTACAAGTGTTGCTGGTCTTCCTATGTATCTTGTCGCCGGTACTTCAGCCCTCGCAGTACTCGTCGGCATGACCACCTCTATTTTCACATACATGGTGGTCAAAGATACTCCGGTATTCTGGCCTCTCATTGGTGTAGAACTCATCGGTGTACTTGTTGGTTCCTTCATTGGTCCACGCACATCCAAGTACATCCCGGAAGTATGGCTTAAACGCCTCTTCATCTTCTTGGCCTTCTACGTTGGTATTCGCTACGCCTCCAAAGGCTTCCTTGGAATGAGTCTTCTCCCTCCATTCTAATAGCCAACACACACAGCAAATAGCCTGAGGCGAACCACGCCTCTTCGCCTCAGGCGCATACATATTTTCAAGTTCGTTGCCAGCGATACCGTGACAGCCCTACCCATTATTCTCTCTACAACAAAACACAGGGTGCGAACTTTTTAGGTTGATGAGCAATTCAACTTTTATATTCGAGAGGTTTCACATGGATATACAGAGTATTTTTTTCGCACTGGACCCTTACTTTATTGCGCCATACAGGTGGTTAGCTAATCCGCTTGCAGCTATGTGGATCGGCACAGCAATTCTAGGCATATGGTGTCTTCTTGCAGGAGAGATTTCTTCTATCTTCATTTATCGTGTGAACAGGGCATACTACGCCCAGCTTAACGCAAAAATGGTGCGCATGCACAACCTCTCCATTGAAGCCATCAAACAAAAAGATAAAGCAAACTTTAAAGCCACCAACCGCTGGGCTAACGAATATTTTGGCAAAGTTTTTTTTGCTCAGGCAGCTTTTTTTGCTGTTTCTCTGTGGCCTGTCCCCTTTGCACTCGGGTGGATGCAAACACGTTTTACAGGTGTTGACATTGTAACACTTCCTATGATCTCTCTTGACTTAGATACGTTTAGCCTTACCAATTTCAGCACAGACGTATTTTCTTCAACGTCATTGTCACTAGGCTATGCGTTTGTTCTTCTTACCAGTTACATTGCCTTACGATACGGGTTGTATAAGACACGAAAGTACATTCCTGTTCTCCGTACTATTGAAGCAATGCGCGAAGAAGACGCCGAAATGGTAAACCAGATAAAGTCATGGGAAGAACTAAACGCTTCTGCTGCTCCCCTGCAACAGGCAACTAAAGAGACCGTTGCAGCCGGATAACGTTTTCTTTTTAGAAAAGGTCAAAAATTCTATTTGACCCTAATGAGGTTGTTACTTGAAACACCAAACGCTGCGCACGTTGCTAGTAGCCTTTCTACTCTGCATATCTGTATTATTACAGGGCTGCGGAGAAGAAGTACCCGTTGTTAAAGTAGATTTTGCAAAACGGGAATCAATCAAAGTTCCTACACCGGAACCTGCGATAACTTACGCGTACTTGCCTCAATATTCCCACGAAGTTTCCTACGCCAGACACAATCCCCTGATACAATACTTAGCGAAAGAAACCGGACTGCCCATGCGTCAGGTATTTCCAGATACTTTTGCTGAGCACATACGCATGGTTGAACGTGGGGAAATTGATATCTCTTTCTCCAACCCTGTAGTTTACGTTCAGCTTGCGAAGTTAGGCGCACATGCTTTTGCAAGAATTAAAGAACCTGACGGTCGTCCTTCTTTTCGTGGTCAAATCATAGTGCATTCTCAAAACAAGGCTATTGAAAAACTTGAGGATGTCGTTGGTAAACGCTGGATTGCTGTAGACCCATATTCCGCTGGTGGATACATGTATGCACTGGGATATTTTTTAGATCACGGAATCCACGCAAAAGACTTTAGAGAAATTGCATTTGCACCGGGTCCCGGTGGCAAACAAGAAAAAGCAGCACTTGCAGTATATGCAGGAAAATATGACGTAGCCTCTGTTCGCGAAGGCGCACTTGATATTGTTAAAGATAAAATAAATTTAAAACATATTCGGGTTCTGGCAGTAACTCCAGAATATCCGGGCTGGGTATATGCCGCCAGAAAAGGCATGAACAAAGAGATAGTTGCTAAAATATCCCGCGCAATGTTTACGCTTTCAATGGATAACAAAGAAGAAGCAGCTATTCTGACCAACGCACGCACAAGCGGTATTATTCCGGCAACTGACTCGGATTATAATACCGTCCGTACACTTATTCATAAAATCGAAATCGACGACAAAGACTCCACTCTTCAAGCTCCATCATCACAACCAGTGCAGCGGGTGCACAATGCGGAATAGACTAAGTACAATGCGTTTTCGTACCAAACTCAATGTGGGAATGAGCGTTATCATCATTTCCCTCTCAGTTATGCTTGCAGTTGTTGTAACCAACATTGCAGCAAATTCACTTGTGCACGAAACAAAACGCCGCGGACAAGTTCTGGCAGACAACATTGCACTACGTACAACAAGCTCCATGCTTTCCGGTGACTTGCTGCAAATGAAGGAAATGGTTGATGAACTGCGCACTGTGGACAAGGACGTTGCTTACGCTTTTCTCATAAACAGCAACAGTCAAATTCTGGCGCACACATTTGCAGATGGCTTCCCAATTGATTTAAAACACGCCAATATTATTACAGAAGACGGAAAGCCTTCTATCCGGCTTATCGATACAGGGTCACAAAAATTTTATGATTTTGCCGTGCCTGTCACCGCTGGCGGTCTTGTTATCGGACAAGCACGCCTCGGGCTTTCCAGAAGTCAGGTACAGGTTGTTGTAAACGGTCTGATATTCACTATTTCCCTTGTTACCGTAATTACACTTATGGTCAGCATTGCCATATCAACCCAGTTTGCTCACAGAATTACCTACCGCCTGGGTATGCTGGGACAGTATGCAGAAAGCATCGTGCGCGGAGAATTGAAGCTCAACCAGACTTCCGGACTTAACCGGAACTGCTGGGAAATATACAACTGCCAGCAAAAAGACTGCCCTGCATATGAAAATACGGATAAACGCTGCTGGCAGTTAGGCGATACGTTATGCACAAATTATTGTAGCAACCAATCAGCACGCGACCTGAATAATTGCGAGCAGTGCCCTGTATTCGCCCGTAACTCCGGTGATGAAATCCATGAACTTGCAGAAACATTTGACGTTATGTCGCTGTCATTGCGTGGACATATTGCCGAATTAGAAGCGGCTAAAAACGACCTGACAAAACAGCAGGAAATCTTGAGGACTATATTTGAATCCAGTCCCGACCAGCTGTCTCTTATCGATAAAAACGGCACATATCTTTCTGTTAACCAAGCCTTTGCTTCCTTTGTAGCAAAATCAAAACATGAAATTATCGGCAAAACAGAGCACGATATCCCATCACTTTTGAACTCTTGGGACACTCAGAAAGAAACAAATCAAATAATCGAAACAGGCAAACCAGTTAACCGCGAAGTGCGTATTGTTCTCGAAGATGGTTCCCGAAAATGGTTTAACGTACTTAGAGTGCCAGTGCACGATGAGAAAAAACAGTCAATCGGGGTGCTAGGAACTGCGCGTGATATCACAAAGGTAAAGGATTACCAGAACCAGCTTGTGCACTCACAAAAGCTTGAATCCATAGGCAAGCTCGCAGGTGGAGTTGCACACGAGATCAACACACCGCTCGGTATTATTTTAGGTTATTCCCAGCTGTTGCAGGAAGACTTTCCTAAAGACGGACAAGTGCATAAAGACTTGGTCGTTGTTGAGAAGCAGGCTAAATTTTGCAGAAAAATTGTTGCAGACCTTCTTGATTTCTCTCACCAGACAAAAAGTGAGAAAAAAGAGATGTGCTTCAACAACTCCATTATGGAAGTTGTTCAGCTTGTCCGGCATGCTTTTAACTTAGATAACGTGCTCATACTTACACATCTTGATGACAGATTACCAATAATCTATGGAAACCCAGAACAGTTAAAACAAGTCTGGATGAACCTTATGTCCAATGCTATTGAAGCAATAGGTCAAAACGGAGTTATTAATATTCATACAGAATTGGATATTAATGACGGAACAATTGCGGCATGGTTCTCTGATTCAGGAACAGGCATAGCCACAAATGACCTCGACTCGATCTTCGATCCTTTCTTCAGTACAAAGCCTGTGGGTAAAGGAACTGGCTTGGGCTTATCTGTATCATTTGGTATTATTCAAGATCATGGCGGCAGCATATCTGCTATCAGTCCTGCACCTAAGCGTTTACTGGAAGACGGCGCTATGCGCACTGAAGGTTGGGGAGCAGGAACGTCGTTTAAGGTAGTGCTTCCGTTAGACGAAATGGACTACGAGTAATTTGACGGCAATCCACAATAATAACTGCAAAGTGCCTGTGTAAGGAAACCTTGCAGAACATTGTAATTCCCTACAGCCTCTCAGAGACTGTACGTAAGGACACGGTAAAGGACATAGCTATGGCAGAAATAATGGTGCTCGATGATGTGATTGATGCAGGAATTCTTATCAAGCGAATTCTTGAACGCAAAGGACACTCTGTCACTGTTTTTACAGATGAAGAAGAAGCATTGAACTTTGCGCGAACCCACACACCCAATCTCGCAATTCTCGATATTAAGCTTCGCAAAATGACTGGTGTCGAAGTTCTGGCAGAGCTTAGAAGCTACTCCCCGACAACGCAGGTTATTATGCTTACAGGATATCCTACTCTAGAAACTGCCCGCGAATCACTTAAACTCGGTGCAAATGAGTACTGCGTAAAGCCTATTGATAAAGAAGAGCTAGAAAACAAAGTACACGAAGTTCTGAGTGCGGCTATCTAACAAGGTAGGCATTCATAACAACGGTAAGTACGGGGGGATGGCTAACCTTCCAGTTGTTACCAGACATGCCTGAGCCACAGACTATTTATCAGCTAACACCGAAACGAAATAGCTGTGCTCACCATGCAACTTGCAACGCAACTGGGATACCATATTTTTATATGGGCTATGCCACGCGCTTTTCGATCAATTTGCTTCTGAGCAGCAGTACGCGAAAATGGTGACATACGTTACCTATCTTTTTCGTACTATCACCTTATTCTAATTCTACATTCCGACTTGATTGCAGCACACTCATACGACACGATCTGCTTTTTTAACCTACACCGAGTTCAGAGGAACTATGTTTATAACAGAGCTGTTTAAGCACTGGACATTCCGTGCATTTGCACCCGGGACTCTTTTGCGCACAAAATACAATGCCTTTAAAGAGCTTCTGAGACTCGACGAGCGTTGTCTGGAGCATATAGCAAACCTAGAAGAAATTCATTACGGGCGCGAACAGGCAGACTGGACGCGTGTTGTCTGGTTAACTGAAGAATTAGGCAGAGATATCCGAAGCCTTATCGAACAGCTGCAAATTATGAGTCCTGTGAAGTACATGGATCTTCAGGACTACGCGACAAAACTCAACTTCTATGTACGCATGGGAGTAAGCGTAGAAGACCCTCGTATTGAACCGCCTTTTGTTTTCACACTCGATGAAGCACTACATCTACAGGAGGCTGCAGGTGGTAAAGCGGCGAACCTTGCCCGCATTAGTTCCGAAGAAGATATACACCTTCTGCCTGCGCGAATAATTTCTTCTCATGCATACCATTACTTCATTGAGGTAAACGACTTACGTGACGAGCTGGATAAGCGGCTCAGCGCCATTTCCTTATCAGATGCGGCATCATTAGATAGACTTGCATCTGAAATGCAAGAGCTTATTCTCAATGCAGAATTACCCGACCCTATTGCTAATGAAATAGAAATCGCGGCTCTTGAACTGGGAAAAAACGGAACCAAGCTCGCTGTGCGCTCAAGTGCTGTAGCAGAAGACGGAACTGCTTCTTTTGCAGGGCAATATACCTCAAAATTACACGTAGCTGCGGTCGATATTATTCAGGCGTGGAAAGAAGTTGTTGCTTCCAAATACACCCCGCGTGCCCTTGCCTACCGCATTATGAACGGACTTGCAGATACCGAAACTCCAATGGCAGTACTAATTATGCCAATGGTAGATGCTGTATGCTCCGGCGTAGCATACTCTACTGTGCCTTCAGAACATGCTGCACATTTGAAAGAGCCTGCAATTGCTGTATATGCTACTTCCGGCGTTGGTGAAAAACTCGTTTCCGGTTCGATTTCAGGGCAGGCTAGCTTTCTCAAAAAAGAGACATTCCGAATTGTAGAAAAGCCATCGCAACCCATTATCCCCACTCCAACACTCAAACGCCTTGCAAAACAAGCGCAACAACTTGAAACACTCTTTGGTGAACCGCAAGATATAGAGTGGGTCGTTGACCACCGCAGCAGAATATTTATTTTGCAAAGCAGACCAATTCCGCACAGCAAACATCCACAAAACACAGTGTGCCCACCGCACAATTTAACGTCGATTGACGTCGACCAAGAGTGTGCTTCCAGAGGTATCGGCAGCGGAAAAGTCCGTGTTGTGGCAAACTGTCAGGATATTACAGAGCTTCCGCACGGAACTATCCTTGTGACAAGAGGATTAGGTCCAGTACTTACTCGCGTTATCCATCGCCTTAATGGAGTCATTGCAGAACGCGGCAGTGCAGCAAGCCATTTTGCTTCCGTCGCACGCGAATTTAATGTGCCAGTGCTATGCGGCGTTACCGATGCCTGCTCCCGATACACCAACAACCAGCTTGTCACTGTGGACAGTATGTCAGGTACTGTTTTTGAAGGAACACTCCCTGAGTGCCATACAGAAAATACAATGCCTGAGCAGGGAAGCATCCCGCGTATAGGTAAGGTTCTCCCCCGAATTGCAAGGCTGACATTGCTAGACCCGTCATCTGAATCTTTTGCGCCGGAATACTGTAAGTCACTGCACGATCTTGTCCGCTTTGTTCATGAAAAAGGCGTTGAAGAAATGTTTTCGCTTGTAGATAAGTCCAGTCGTGGACTTTCCGGTTCTCGCAAGCTTCAAACCCACCTCCCCCTGAGCATGTATGTTCTCAACCTCGATAACGGGTTATTCCATTCTGCCGCTGGAAAAAAAGAAGTGGCGCAAAGCGATATCGCCTCTGTTCCAATGTGGGCATTCTGGTTCGGACTTTCTTCAGAGCTGGTCACATGGCACGATGCTCTTCCGCATTTTGATTGGGAACATTTTGATAAGGTCAGTGCAGGAATCATTTCAAAAGACTCTCCACTACTTGCAAGCTACGCAATCATTTCAGACAAATACATGCATGCGATGATGCGTTTTGGATACCACTTTTCAATTGTTGATTCCATTTGCGGCGATAATGACAGGCTGAACTACATTCGTTTCCGCTTTATGGGCGGGGGCGGTAAGTCGCATCAGCGCATGTTACGGTTGGATTTTATTGAACGAATCCTTTCCAAAAACAACTTCGCCGTCGAGCGCAAAGGCGACATGCTCAATGCACGGCACGGCATGGAAGAAGGGCATATTATCCAGCAACGCCTTGCATTACTTGGTTTACTGCTAGCCAAAACCCGTATGCTGGACATGCGTATCGAAGATACAAACGATGTTGATGCTCTTGAAAAAGAGTTCATTCAAGACTTAGGGAGCCTTACCTATTGATCGACCTACGCAAAACATTCTCCCGCATTCGATCAACTGCAACGCGCATAGCTAACGGCATGCGTCGCGGTGTCCCCTTTACTGCCTCTTCCGGTACGGAAGAGCATTCGGTATTTCCGGTTCACTACGTATCCTCTCGGCTTGCGCTAGGTCCTGCTCCAAGTACGCAACAACATTTTGCGGCAATCAAAGAACAAAAAATTTCCTGCATTCTGAACCTGTGTGCAGAATTGAAAGAACTTCCAGCGCTGGAAGAAAAAGCGGGTTTTGAAGTCTACTTTCTGCCAATAGAAGATGAGGAAGCGCCGGACTTGCTCCAGCTCGAAAAGGCTCTTGAGTGGATTGACGAACAAATGTTCCTTGGAAAGCATGTGTACATCCATTGCAGACACGGCATTGGTAGAACAGGAACAGTTTTCAATGCATACCTACTTCGTAGAGGCTTAGGGCACAGGCGTGCTGCAAAAATGTTGCACAAGCTACGGGCAGAGCCAACAAACTTTGCCCAATGGCGTGCTGTTCGCAACTATGGTGCACACAATCCGCCACTTTCAATTAAAGCCCCTACTCTAGAATTTGGTGAAGAAACCGCAGAATCGCTTGCCCCCTTCCTCAGCGATTATATGCAGTTGCAAAAAACTGCTGACACTATTTTGCTAGAGCATGATATTGATTCCATGTGCGGGACATTACATAATGCCTGTTGCCACTCCTGCGTCCCACTAACGCTCATAGAATCCCTTGCACTGGCAACGCATCTCAACACGTCTGTCCCCAGTGCAGCCCGTGCCGAAATTATAACCCGTGCCGCAGAGGTTGTGCGCCTTGAACAAAACAGCGCTCAAGGACTTTCCGGCACATTCTGCCTGTATAACACAGACATCCGATGTCCGCTTCTTAGCCACGGAACATGCCTACTGTACGCATACCGTCCGCTCCGCTGTCGCCTTTTCGGAATTACACCAGAGGTTGGAAAAACAATATGGGAAGATGTTCTGCACACACCGCTAGAGCATCTATCATCTCAAGTATATCTGAACGTAACAGGAACCCTGCCAGACCACACCACGCTCATGTTTACTATACCTGAGGTTCTTTCAGGCAAGTACGTCCAACGTCTATTTTCTTCTATGAAAGAGAAGTAAGGTTTGTATTTCGTTGAAACCGTAGTGAATGGCATTCGATCGGCATGAGGGTTTGGCTTTTTTGTAGTGACCCCGCAATGTGTATGCTTGGCTTCATCAGCAATGTCTCCGACGGGCAGGCGGGCGCTGCCCCCTGCACCCCCGCGAGAGGGACGCCCTCTCGACTGCGATTATGGGAAAATTTTTTTGCAATTAGCTACGTGGGATAGTTTATTCAGCAGAGCATCTTACAGTCCCATCGAGCACCTATTTTTTGTAACATCTTGTATTCATTACTCTAAGATCGTGATAAATTTCATTATCTATTTCGACCTTGCACAAGCTGAGTCTGTTTTGCTATTTGAATCCATTGTAACAAATACCACGTAATACTTTACGTACGTACCATCATATATTGGAGTCAAAAATGGCAACATTACCTGCAAGCGCCCTTCTTCAGCGCGATAAAAAAACCTACCAGATTCGTATTACCCCACCATGTGGCGTTGTAACAGCAGATGAGCTTCGTCAGCTCGCAGAGGTTGCAGACAAATACGAAGTTCCTCTTTTAAAAATCACATCCGGTCAGCGTATCGCTCTTATCGGTCTTGAAGAAGAAGAAATGGCAAACGCAGCCGAAGAAGTGCCATTCCGCATTGGTGGTCACTACATTCAGGCTTGTCCGGGTACAGACTGGTGTAAAATGGGTCAGCGCGATTCAACTGGTTTCGCAACGACCCTGAACGAAAAAATCGGCACTCTTGCAACTGCTGCAAAAATCAAAGTCGGCGTTTCCGGTTGTCCTATCAGCTGTGCGGAATGCCACATCCGCGACATTGGTTTCATCGGCACCAAAAACGGTTGGACTATGGTTATCGGTGGTAACTCTGCTTCCCGTCCACGTATTGCCGATACTCTTGCTGAAAAACTTTCTGACGAAGAAGCGCTTGCGCTCCTCGACCGTTTCCTCGCCCACTACAACGAAACCGCTAAGAAAAAACAGCGTGTTGCCCGATACGTGGAAGAGCACGGTATCGAAGCTATTCGCGAAGCTATGGGCGTTTAATTTTACCGTACAGATACAATAAAAAAACGGATGCTTTTTTGAAGCATCCGTTTTTTTATGAGCTAGTATTAAAAGTCCATATGGACAGTCGAATATATTGTGCCATCCGGAAGCACATAGGCATGCGCCATATGATCGGTGTTGTGATAAATGCCGTACTCGCCGTTTTTATCCAGTAAAATTATTCCTGCATGACCGTTTACTCTACGGTACAACATTTCAATTGCTTCCATAGCTGCTGAAGCGGCATCACGATGAGCTAAGTATTCACATGCCTTAGAGCACATAAGAGTACGGATAACCCCTTCTCCAAAACCAGTACATGAAGCCCCGCCAAGTTCGCTATCTGCATAGACGCCAGCACCACAAATAGGAGAATCTCCAACACGCCCCGGAAGTTTGTACGGAGTACCACCTGTAGAAGTAGAAGCTGCAATATTGCCGTCTTTATCAAGAGCAACAGCACCCACTGTTCCTTGCGGAGTAGGAGCAAATGCTTCATGGGTCGAATAACCGTCTTTGCTGCGAAGCTTCTCATAAAGCTGTAGTTCACGTTCAACAAAAAGATCACGAGGATCACATTCAGCTAAACCTTGTTCACGGGCAAAACGTTCCGCGCCTTCCCCGATGAGAAAACAAAATTCCGTCTCTAAAACTTTACGTGCAATATCTACTGGCGTCATGAAACGACGCACACCAGCAACAGCACCGAAATTGAGTTCAGTGCCATCCATAATGGATGCATCAAGTTCTATCTGACCATCCGCATTCAACACCGCACCACGTCCAGCATCAAACGTTTCGTCACATTCCAATACATTCACGGCAGCCTGCACGGCATCAAGAGCACTCGCCCCTTGCAAAAGCAATGGATACGCTGCTTCAACTGCCCTGCGGCATCCGTCAAGGTGCGCCTGCTTGCGCGCTTCAGGAATTGTCCATGCGCCACCGTGAACAATAATTTTCGGTTCCATTACTTTTACCTGTTATTTTTGTAGAAGTTATGAGGCTACCTAATGTGAGCACATAGGGATGCCTCCGACGGGCAGGCATTGCGCTTGTAACCCGACTTACTTTCGTAAGCTGCCTGAGTCTCCGACGGGCAGGCGGGCGCTGCCCCCTGCACCCCCGCAAGGGGACACGTCCCCTTGACCCCGATTAAGGGAGAATTTTACGTTGCACAACTACACGTATGTTCTTTTTAACAGCATTGATTCATACGTTTTTTCTAAAAAACATTACGTAAAATGCAGACTACGTTATACCTATCTTCTACTCAGCCGTTTTAAATTAAACAAGATTTTCTTACGTAAAATATACTATAAAAAATTGTACAAAGCCGAAGCTTTTATATTCCACTCACAACTGTTTCTTTTAAATCGCAGTCGAGAGGGCGTCCCTCTCGCGGGGGTGCAGGGGGCAGCGCCCGCCTGCCCGTCGGAGACACCTAGCTTTTTATATAAAAAAAACGCCGCAGGCGTACCTACGGCGCAGACCGAAAAAACATACTACGAACCCAAATACTTTAGGCAGATTGCACCAAGCGGGGGAAGAGTTAACTCTATGTACCCTTCACCACCAAAGTCATCTGGGCACGTTTCTATCTGTCCTATGTTGCCCACGTTGGAGCCGCCGTAATACATGCTGTCGCTATTCAAGACTTCTTCCCACATCCCGCTCTTGGGGCTGGCGACACGATAGTGATACCGCACTACTGGAGTAAAATTGAATATCCAGAACAGCGGAGTGCCCTCACCACCCGTGCGTAAAAAACTTATGACCGAGGCTCCGTAATCAGAAAAATCAATCCATTTAAAGCCCTTCCAGCTAAAATCTTCTTTGTGCATAGCTTCTTCGGTCACAAGCATCTTGTTTAGATCACGCACTAAAGCACGTATGCCGTCATGTGTTGGAAATTGGAGCAAACACCAATCCAGCTCTTTACGTGGACTCCATTCATTCCACTGCCCGAATTCGCTTCCCATGAAGATCATTTTTTTACCGGGGTGTGCCCACATGTAGGCATACAAAAGACGAAGGTTTGCTTGTTTTTGCCAAACGTCACCACTCATCTTACTTAAAATAGTACCTTTACCATGCACTACCTCGTCATGCGAAAGCGGAAGTATAAAATTTTCGCTGAAAGCATAGAGCATGGTAAAGGTGAGGCTGTTATGATTATAGCTTCGGTAAATTGGGTCAGTTGAAAAATATTCAAGGCTGTCATTCATCCAGCCCATATTCCACTTAAAAGTGAAACCCAATCCACCGGTATACAACGGACGTGAGACCCCCGGCCATGATGTCGATTCTTCAGCTATCATAGCAACACCGGGGAACTGCTCATGTGCGACACGATTAAGCTCACGCAGAAATTCCACAGCGTCCAGATTTTCCCGCCCGCCATATTCATTCGGACACCACTGCCCTTCACATCTCGAATAATCGAGATACAGCATGGACGCGACCGCATCTATCCGCAGACCGTCAATATGAAATTCATGCAACCAATAGAGAGCGTTGGCGAATAAAAAATTACGTACTTCGTGCCGTCCGTAATTGAAAATATATGTTCCCCAGTCGGGATGTTCACCCCGTTGCGGGTCAAGATGTTCATACAGTGCGCTGCCGTCAAAGCGTCCAAGGCACCAATCATCCTTAGGGAAATGAGCGGGAACCCAATCGAGGAACACCCCTATTCCGGCGTTATGCAGTGCATCTACAAACCCTTTAAACTCTTCCGGTGTGCCGAAACGGGATGTTGGGGCAAAGTAGTTGCTGGTTTGATATCCCCATGACTCATCAAGCGGATGCTCTGCAACAGGAAGTAGCTCCACATGCGTAAAACCCATATCTGTTACGTAATCGATAAGAAGCTTTGCAATTTGTCCATATCGAAGAAAGCCATTTCCCTCTGGGTCATGGTCACGGCACCAAGAGCCTAAATGGACTTCATAGATGGAAATCGGCTTATCTAACGGAGGTCCTTGCTTACGGCGAGCGTCCATCCATGCGCTATCTGTCCATGTAAAGTTATCTAAATCCCATGTGCGCGAAGCTACCCCCGGGCGCAATTCACAACAAAATGCTAAAGGATCAGCTTTATACACGTCTCGTCCATCTTTACCGACTACGCTGTATTTATAGAGCTGCCCTTTTTGGACATGCGGAACAAACGCTGCCCACACGCCGGATACACCAACAGGGTACAAAGGCAGTTCTCTAAAATGCCATTCGTTAAAATCTCCGGCAACATGCACTGACTGTGCATTTGGTGCCCATACAGCAAATCTGTACCCCTGTGCGCCATCCACTTCTACGGGATGCGCTCCTAGGAAGCGGTACAAGTCCCAGTGTGTCCCTTTACCAAACAGGTATAAATCAAATGGTTCAAAAAACGCCGGAACACTTTTAAGCGTACCCCTCATCATGCTCTCCTTCGTGGCTCTACAGTTCCGAACGTAATCCCAGTTCATTATACAGTGCTGCATACTCTTTTGCAGAGCTGTCCCAAGAGAACTCCTTAGCCATCGCCCGCCCTATAATTCTACGGAACTCACGCGGGTTGTGCTCCCACACATCAATGGCATCTGTAATAGAATCAATAAACGCCCCACTATTAATATTTTCAAAGGTAAAACCTGTGGCATGCGGGTGCGGCCAAGGCACTATAGTATCGTGTAATCCCCCCACATCGCTGGCAACAGGAATAGTACCAAAACGTAGGGCATATAATTGTGTTAAACCGCATGGCTCGTACGTGGAAGGCATAAGGAAAATGTCTGAAGCTGCTTGAATTTTATGTGCCAGTTCTTCCGTGTAGTCCACAATAGTGCACAGCTTATCAGGATACGTTTCCATATAATTTAAGAGCACGGCTTCGCGCTCCAAATTACCTTCACCAAGAATGACAAGACCGACGTCTTTTTTCATTAATTGCGGAATAATTTCTTCGAGCATGTTAACACCCTTCTGCTTCCGCAAACGCCCGATAAATCCAAGTAAAGGACGCTTTTTCAGTGAGGGAGACAGACCTAGTTCATCTATCAACGCATTTTTGCAAGTACGTTTTCCCCGAACATTATTTCCACTATATGTTTTAGGAAGATATTTGTTACACTCAGGATTCCATACGCTATAATCTGCACCGTTCAAAATACCGTGTAATCGCTCTTTGCGCCCTTTCAGAACATTATGGAGATCACAGCCGAATTGGCGCGTTAAAATTTCCTTGGAGTAGTTTGGTGATACTGTGGTTATTTTATCCGCATACGAGATGCCTGCTTTCATGAAATTGAAATCACCGTAGAATTCAACACCATCCATAGACCAAGCGGATGGCGGCAGACCACAATTTTCAAATAAGCGGGAAGCAAAACGACCTTGGAATGCCAGATTATGGATGGTGAAAACAGAGCGGGTATCTTCCCAGAATGGGTTACTCATCCTGTTAAAATACAAATATGCAGGAGAAAGAGCAGCCTGCCAGTCGTGAGCATGAATTATTTTAGGAGCTATCGTAAACCGCTCCATCAATTTTTGAGCAGCTCTATTAAAAAAAATAAAGCGCTCTGCATTATCAAAGAAATCACCACGATGATCACAATAATAAAAACGCCTGTCGAAATATTCACTACGGTGAATAAAATACACAGGCATTCCCTTGTAATCAGCTTGATATACATCTGCTGTTATTGGTTCCCACGGATACCCTACATGGACATCAGACCATGCGAGGCGAATATCATACTCAGCTGTACCTATCCTTCCGTAAAACGGAGTTATCACAGCTGTTTTAATTCCTTTATTATGCAACGCCAAAGGTAACGCACCAAGAACGTCCCCAAGCCCCCCCGTTTTGGAAAACGGAAAGATTTCTGATGCGATAAATACTACATCTGCCCCCACACTGTACTCCTCGGTAGTTTGGGTATTGAAAGGTCGACATTCGCACAAATGCCGACCTCTACCGACGATAGCGTACCTGTATTTTTCAGGACATGATTTATCGATTTCAGCGTGCTACTTATTTAATCGTTTAAGACGGTTTGCAAAATCTGCAACAATAACATCATGGTCAAACACTATAGTGGGTAGGGATTCCAAAGGAAAGAAGCGTGCATTTTGTGCATCATCACCAGCCATTAGAGCAGATGCATCATTTGTCACAGCACTATATGCCACACTCATTGTGTGGTGTCGCGGGTCCCTTTTAGGGTCAGAGTACACACCGATGAGTTCCGTTAGAATTACATCAAGATTCGTTTCTTCTTTTGCCTCACGAATAGCTGCGGATTCACACGTTTCACCATAGTCAATAAAACCACCGGGTAATGCCCACCCATGCGGCTCATTAGCGCGCTCGATAAGTACTACTCCTTTTGTCGGATCATAAATAACTATATCAACAGTGGGTGCAGGATTCCGGTACATAGTTACCGGCTGTGAACAATGGGGACACGGTATATCATGCGTTATACTCATGAGTTTTTCTCCTTTCTTACATGCCATTAATTACTGTATAATTTTGTATGCATAAAAAAGACAGTGCAATAGAAAAAGCACCTCTCTGACCACTTGAGAGGTGCTTTTTAAAAAAAGAAGGATATGAATATCTTTGCACAAAGGATGCCACTTTTTCCCAGCTATCATTAGAATCGTCGCAGACTACGGCATCCGTGGCATCACTGTTTTTAGCAAAAAAAATCACATCCTATATTCTGTCAAAAGATTTGAACCTATTCAAAAAACACCCGATAGCAGTACAAAAAACTTTTTACTCACGGCATACCATGCGCCGAATGAGCCTCATGAGCCTTTTGAGTTTGCCATAAGTTTTTTCACCTAAACACCAGCAACTCGTGGAACAACGGCAAGTCCTGATGTACGTAAGTCTATTTCAGAAACAGCACCATTACGTACTATGCTGACTGCACGCGGCCCTACAATTTCAATCAGTGTAGAAGGCATGCCACCAGCCGGAACAGGCTCCATATCAACCACACCGGAAACATTCTGTGTAAGCTCAGGGTCAATGCTGGAAACGGCAGTCACAGCAGGGCGTCCACTTAAATTTGCACTTGTGGAAACCAACGGGACTCCTGCTTCTAAACACAACTGCTGTGCCACAGGATGCGGAGTGACACGCACAGCAACCCTGCCTGTTTCACCAGTAAGTACAGATGGAATTCTATCGGAAGCTGTAATTAAAATAGACAAAGACCCCGGCCAGAAGCGATTTGCCAGCGCGGTTACTATATCAGAAGAGATATCTGTCACCAGCGGCAACTGCTCCATGCTGCCAATAAGAACAGGCAGCGGCATAACGCCGGAACGCTTTTTTGCTTTATATACTGATTCTACTGCAAGTGGGTCGAGAGCATTACACCCTACTGCATAAAAAGTTTCTGTTGGGTAGCAGATAACTTGCCCTTCTTTAAGGGCTGCCACTGCTTCGGAAATGCTAAATGTTGGTACGGTCATAAATCTACCTCTATCCTTTTCATTGAGAAACTGCCCATTACACGATACACAGGCAGCCAATACGGATCCAATAACCCGAATATATCTCCAATGATGGAGTAGCTACATGATTCAACTTAAAATTATTGCCGTCGGCAAAATTAAAGAACGCTTCTGGGCAGATGCGGCAGAACACTACATTACCCGCCTGAAGCGCAGTTATAAATTTCAAGAGATCACCGTTAAAGACGGCAACGCTAAAATGAAGCCGCTTGAACGAAATATCGATGAAGGCAAACGTATTCTCGCTGCCCTTGCCCCTACAGATATACCTATCTGCATGGATGAGCACGGAAAAACATACACCTCCGTAAAATTTTCTGAAATGCTCGACCGAATCGGCATGGACAACAACCGGACACCTACCCTAATAATTGGTGGTGCATACGGTCTTTCGCAAGACGTATTAAAAAAGTGCCAGTACAAAATCAGTTTGTCACCTATGACATTCACGCACGAAATGGCACGCGTTGTTCTGTATGAACAACTCTACCGCGCTGATGCTATCCTTCGTGGTAGCCCATATCATCATATTGCCGTCAAATAATGATAATTGCCCGACTCTAACGCGCTGCATCCTGCAAAATATACAGAGACTCAGCACAGACTTAAGCAAGGAGAACCTATGGCTGCCCTACACTTACAATATCTTAAAGAACTTGAAGAATACATGAGCTCAGGACGCATGCAGGAAGACTTTGAATGCTCTCCTGAAGAACGCCGTTTTGAAATGCTCGAATTTCTCGAAACGCTCATGGATGTTGCTGAAATCGCAGATGACACTGCAACAAAACTCATTTTTAAAAATTCCCAGCTTGGTGCGCTTACTGGCGTAAAATAAGTTATAGCAAAGCATCCAAGCTTTTTGCTGCAAGCGTTCATCAAGAAAAAAGGCTGTCCCGCATTCACAGGACAGCCTTTTTTTCATCTCAACTAGCTCGATAGTATCGTCGGTACGATACACACCTCGAATACATCTGTAAGACTACGCTTTTATCAGCGACCAGAAGTATCTGGTATCCTTACCGACGCTATACGAAATTTCTTTTTCTACGCTCCATCCTTCTGTAAGATCTTGCGGCACAGGCTCAAGGGCAAGAACAACAATTCTACCCTGCGATTTAATATTCGGACCAACAAGATCAAGAAGCTTTTTCCACGGCATAAACGCACGGCTCAGCATAAGATCAGCAGGGTCATGCCTTGCCATAAATTCTTCTACACGCCCTTTGTAGACCGTGGTATTCGGAATACGTAAACGCTTAACGGTCTGCTCCATAAACATTGCTCGTTTTTCACGCACGTCTACAAGATGGTATTCTCCTTCCTGCCAAAGAGCACGAAGAGGTATACCGGGAAGCCCTGCACCTGCGCCGAAATCCCATGTAATCGGAGCATCCGGAAGTGGCAAAGAGCGCAAAAACTGGTTAAGATGCAAGCTATCGATAATAAGAATAGTCAGGATGTCCTTCCATGAATATGGACCAACAAGGTTCATTACCTTGTTCCATTTTAAAACGAGGGTCAGATATCCTGTTAGCGCTTCAAGCTCTGATTCTGAAGGAGTAAAGCCTTCTCGCTTTAACAGCGCAGCCACGTCAGTAACTGTTGGAGAGTCGTTCTTTTTCACTGAGTCTATCCTTATGTATATAGAAGCATCGGCTGCCATATTCTATGCATGCCGTTACCTTTTGCTAAGTCTTAATCGGGTTAGGTGGTACTGCACCTCGCCCCCTCTTGCAAGTGAAACAGAGATAGCCTATTAGGCTCTACCAAGCGACGTAGTAAAATTGAATCATATTACAATGTGAGCATATCATGACAATAAACACCGATATAGCGGTTCTCTTTCCGGGACAAGGCTCTCAGGAGCCGAACATGGGACGTGATGTTGCAGAAGCAAACGCAGACATCATGGCACTATGGAAAAAAGCTGAAAAAATTAGTGGCATCGATCTTCGCGGAATTTACTGGGATGGCGACGAAGCTGCCATGGCAGATACCCGCAACTTGCAGCCAGCACTTACACTTGTAAACCTTGGCTTGTGGATTGAAGCTTCAGGCTCCTTGCGCCCTTCCTGCATGGCTGGTCACTCCTTGGGTGAATTCAGTGCACTTGCAGCATCAGAGGCGCTTTCTGTTGAAGCTGTTCTTGAAGCAGTTTCCTTGCGTGGTCGCCTTATGGCTGACGCAGACCCGAACGGTAACGGTGCTATGGCTGCGGCCATGAAAATGAAACTTGATGCAGTGAAAGCTGTTGTTGCTGATGTTGCTGAGTCTACAGGGGAAATGATTCGCATCGCCAACTACAACACACCGGGCCAGTTTGTTCTTTCCGGCACTAAGACAGCTATCGCTGAAGCTGGTGTTAAAATCAAAGAACAAAAAGGTCGCGCAATTCCATTAAAAGTTTCCGGCGCATTCCACAGTCCTCTTATGGCTGACGCAGCTAAAGAGCTTTCCGGCTACTTTGCCAAACTTTCCTGGAACAACCCTAAGTACCCTATTTACTGCAACGTGACAGGCGAACCTGCTGGCACAGCAGCAGACCTTAAAGAAATCATGCCGAAACAGATGACATCATCCGTTTTCTGGATCGACACTATCACCAACCAGTACAACGCTGGTGTTCGTCAATTTGTAGAAGTAGGTCCGAAAGGCGTTCTCTCCAAAATGCTCGGACAAATTTTAAAACCAGTTGCAGACTCCTCCGAATGGGAAAGCCTGAATCTGGGCAACCTTGAAGCTGTTGAAGCGTTTAAGACTGCAAAATAACATACATCCGGCAGTGCAGAAAATACTGTGCTGCCGGATTTCTTCATAAAGCACGTCTTTTCAGGCGTTAAAAAGTTTGCTAAAAAAATAAGTTCCCTTCTGAACGACAGTTCTCTTACACTGTAGTTTCAAGCTGTTACACTACAGCCACTAAGGTAACTTTTCCGCGTTGCGGGATATTGTAAAATTTAACAAGCGCCTTTCTCATTTGGAAAGTCGCTGAACAGTATCGCTAGACCAGTTGAAGTGCACACTTCAGCTTACTTGATATACTCAACTTTATACGTGAATGGAAAGACATGCGCGCTAAGAATCATTTATCTACAGCCCTTAAAGCAATTGTGGCTGACCTTGATCTTGAATGGCCTGCCAGAACAACCATTGAACCTCCGAAAGAGAAAAAGTTCGGTGACATGGCGGCAAACATTGCCATGGTTCTGGCTAAACCTGCAAAACGCAACCCGCGTGAACTTGCAGCACTCATCGCTGAAAAACTCATTGAAGATCCAATGATCGACAATGTAGAAATTGCAGGCCCCGGCTTCCTGAACATTACATTCTCCGTTGATTTCTGGAGAAGCACCATCGCCATTATCGAAGAACGCGGCGAAGACTTCGGTTCCATCAATCAGGGTGAAGGTAAAAAAGTTCAGGTTGAATACGTTTCTGCCAACCCTACCGGTCCGTTGCATATCGGTCACGGTCGTGGTGCAGCAGTTGGTGACAGCCTTGCGCGCCTTCTCCGCTTTGCAGGATACGACGTATACACAGAATACTACGTCAACGACGCAGGTCGTCAGATGCTTATTCTCGGTCAGTCTGTTCTCTTCCGCGCTCGCCAGATCAAAGGTGAAGACCTTCCTGATCCTGAAGATTTTTACCGTGGTGAATACATTAAAGACATCGCACAGGAAGTTCTCGATCAGCATCCTGACTTGCTTGAAAAAGACGATGCTCTCGAAATTTGCCGCGAATACGCACTTAACCAGATTCTTAACGGCATTAAAACAGACCTTCAAGAGTTCCGTGTTGAGCACCAGAACTGGTTCTCTGAACGCTCCCTTGTAACTGCCGGTGCTGTTGAAAAAACATTCAACCGTCTTAAAGAAGCAAACCTTGCTTTTGAAAAAGACGGCGCTCTCTGGTTCCGCACTACAGAATTTGGTGACGACAAAGACCGCGTTCTTCGCAAGTCCGACGGTTCACTGACCTATTTTGCTTCCGATATTGCTTACCACGACAACAAATATGACCGTGGTTTCGATTTGAACGTAGACATATGGGGTGCTGACCACCACGGTTACATTCCGCGTATGCGTGCAGCTATCGAAGCATTGGGCAAGCCAAAAGAAAGCTTCGATGTTATTCTCATCCAGCTTGTAAACCTGCTCCGTAATGGTGAGCAGATTGCTATGTCCACCCGTGCAGGACAGTTCGACACTCTCGAAGAAGTTGTTAAAGACGTTGGCTGCGATGCTGCACGTTTCATGTTCCTTTCCCGCAAAAGTGACAGTCATCTTGACTTTGATCTTGAGCTGGTGAAACAGAAATCCATGGACAACCCTGTATACTACGTGCAGTACGCAAATGCCCGTATTTGTTCTGTACTGCGAAAAGCAGCAGAACGCGGTATTTCTGTACCTGAAAAAACAACTCCTGAGATTCTTTCTGCAATAAAAGAAGACAGTGAACTTGACTTGATTAAACTTCTCGATCAATTTGAGGATGTTGTTGATTCAGCAGCACGTCAACTTGCTCCGCACCAGATTAGTTTCTACGTGCAGGAACTTGCCAGTGCATTGCACAGCTTCTACGCAAACAACCCTATCCTTAATGCTAAGGATGAAAACGTCATTGCAGCACGCCTTTGCCTGCTCCAGAGCGTTTCTAAGGTTATCCGTAACGGTCTTAACCTTGTGGGTGTTGAAGCACCTGAATCTATGTAATTTAACACGAGGATGTTTGCCTGAATGGGCTTTGCACCGACTACATCAAAAGATAAAGACACAGGGAAAAATATTTTTAATTTTTCCCTGCGTCTTCCTGAACTGATTGGCTTGGCTGTTATTATTCTTGTCGGCTTTATCTGGGTCTTTATTTTCGGCTTACTTGTAGGTCGTGGATACCAGCCGGAAGAAGCACTGCCTGAGTTAAAGCACATTATGCCGTCTCAGCAGCAGGTTGTAGAAATTACTCCTACCCCTGTTGAAGAAAACATAGGTAGCAACTCTTCAGTACAGCCCAACAACACACCTGCTTCCCGTCCAATTGAAGTTGCTGAGGCACAGCCTGTAACTAAAAAGCCGGAAGAGGTCGTTCTCAAACCGGAACAGTTAAACTTTTTTGAACAGCTGAAAGCCAAGGAAGCTTCCAACAGCCCGGCTACAGCACCAAAAGTCAAAAAAGCACATGTTGTTGCAAAACAAGCTAAACCTGCTCCAAAGGTACAACCAAAACAGTCTGTAGCTGCTGCACGCAAGCCAAAAGCTCAAAAACAACAAGCTGCTCTCAAAAAGGACAGCCCTGCTTTTGAGTACATCTACCAAGTTGCTGCTTCCACAAACAAAGAAGCTGCAACCAAGCTTCGCAGTTCTATGGAAGGAAAAGGCTTTACCACCTCAATGGCTACGGCTGTTGTTAAAAATGCAACATGGTACCGTGTGAACGTGCACTTTGTTGGTTCGCCAAATCAACTCACCCAATTCAAAAGCCGCCTAGCGGGTGCTGGATACAGTAATCCGTTATTGAAGAAGAAAAAGCAGCGTTAATACAACACAATGCATGGGGTGCAGGCTTCACTTGACGGACTAATAGCAACTTATCTATCATCGTCCGATTGAACTCGAGATCAAAAGGAGCCTGCATTCATGCATCAGAAAACTGGCTTCCAGACCAATCCAGTCGCCGCGCTTGGGCGTTCCGCAACTGATTTTATATCTAGTCTGGGAGAAATTTTTCTTTTTTTCTTAGAAGGTACCCGTCTTATCTTCTCTTCCCCGAAACAGCTGCCGAAAATTATTCGTCAGATGTATTTTATCGGATCTAAATCCTTATTCGTCATTTCCCTTATCGGTATTTTTACCGGCATGGTGTTAGGACTCCAAGGATACTATACACTTGTTAAATTTGGCTCAGAAGGATTACTGGGAGCGGCTGTATCGCTCACATTAATTCGTGAACTGGGACCGGTTCTGACTGCAATAATGATTACCGGACGTGCCGGATCATCCATGGCAGCAGAAATCGGTGTTATGCGAATCTCAGATCAGATAGATGCACTTGATGTTATGGACATAAACCCGATGGCGTATCTGGTTTCTCCTCGCATCGCTGCAAGTGTATTATGTTTCCCGTTACTGACGGCGCTATTTGACGTTATCGGGATTTTAGGCGGCTACTTGACCGGCGTCACAATGCTTGGCATCAACTCTGGTGTATACTTTCACCGAATTCACACCAGCGTAACCATGTCTGACGTGAGTGAAGGATTTTTGAAAGCCTTAGTCTTTGGTATTATCGTTGCCACTATCAGCTGTTATCAAGGATACAACACTCACAAACGAACAGACAGTGTAGGACCGGAGAGCGTCTCCAACTCTACTACCGCTGCTGTTGTACTTTCCTGCGTTTTAATTTTGGTAAGCGATTACGTTATCACTTCCTTCTTATTATAACTCAGGATGGATATTACTATGTCAACAACGACTTGGGATATTGAATTACACGACCTTTGGGGAGGATATAATAATACCAAAATCCTCAAAGGCATTAATGGTTCGCTTCCAGCCGGAAAAATATCCATTATTCTTGGCGGCTCCGGTTGTGGTAAATCCACACTGCTGCGCCATATTCTTGGGCTGAACCGCCCGATGGAAGGGAGTGTTCGAATTGGCGGACACGACTTTTTTGCGCTGGAAAAATCACAGTTCAGAAAAATTCGTCGTCGTATGGGAGTTCTCTTTCAAGATGGCGCGTTACTGGGGTCTCTGACATTGGGTCAAAATGTAGGGCTGCCGCTATCTGAACACACTAAATTACCGCAGGACACCATTCGGAAAATAGTGCTGCACAAACTCGGTCTGGTAGGACTCGCTGACTATATTGATTACTACCCTAACGAGCTTTCTGGTGGTATGCGGAAAAGGGCAGGATTGGCACGGGCAATCGTAATGGACCCTCAAATCCTATTATGCGACGAGCCTACATCAGGGCTTGATCCTATTAATGCTGCGGAAATGGATCAATTGCTTCTGAGTATGAAGGAACATTTTCCATCCATGTCCATTGTTGTAGTTAGCCATGATTTAGAAAGCCTACATAAAATTGCTGACAACGTTCTTGTTATTAATAAGGGGCAAGCTGCCTACTGCGGCAATCTTGAAGGATTGCAGAGCAGCGAAGATCCGTATTTGAAACAGCTACTTGGGAGAAAGCCCAACAGCATCACACAGCCTTCTGTCAGCCTAGGGGCAGACATTCAGAAAGAGCTGTCTAACTGGCTTGAAAAGTAGTAGAATTTTCAAAAAATAAAGTATAAGAGCAGTCTCCATGAAAACGTACTCTAAAGAAACCGCCGTGGGCATTTTTGTGTTAATTTGTCTGCTTTGTGTCGGGTACCTCACAATCAAGCTTGGCAAAATGCAGCTTGGGTCTTCCGATACATATATTGTGTATGCAAAATTTGAATCCGCAGCAGGATTACGTGCTGGCGCTGGGGTGGAAATAGCCGGTGTTCCTGTGGGAAAAGTTGCTTCTGTTTCATTGGATCAGGAAAACTACCTTGCTGAGGTAGCGCTTGCTATCCAAAACGATGTTGAACTTGGCGACGATATTATTGCCTCTATCAAAACAAGCGGTCTCATTGGCGATAAGTATATAAAGCTTACGCCCGGTGGCTCCACTGACTTATTAGAAGATGGAAGCGAAATCAGCGACACTGAGTCTGCTGTAGATATCGAAGAACTCATTAGTAAATACGTTTTTGGAGGAGTTTAGAATAAGAGAAATCTCGTATGTACTTTCACGCCGGACTTGCTATACTACGATGTAATTTCTTTTATTTTACGCTGTTAAAAATCCAAAAACCCTTACTTATCCTATATGGGGGGAAGGTTTTATGTATAAAACCTCTAAAAAACTTTTGACATATGTCATTTGCTCTTTATTCATAACCATGCTTATTGCAAATGTAGCGTTAGCAGATGCCAAAAAAAATGCATCCGATGCATTGCAGCATGCAGTTGATGGAATTTCACATACGCTCAACAACTCGAATCTGAAGAATTTATCAGAAGATAGCGCAGTTGTTTCGGAACTTGAGAAAAAAATTCTAGATATTTTCAGCATGGAACAATTCTCCATGCGTACTGTCGGAAAAAAATGGAAAAGTTTCTCTCCGTCTCAAAAAACTGCCTTTAAAGATGCGTTTGTGAAACTTCTCAAAGCAACCTACTTCAAGCATATCAGCGAATATGACGGACAAACTCTCACTATTGTTGGTGCTCGCACAAACAAAAAAGGTTCCAAAGTAGAGGTTCGTACAGTTGTTAACATTGAGGAAAAAGAAATTCCTATCAGCTACCGCATGCTTGTTGAGAGTAAAAAATGGATGGTTTACGACGTCTTGGTAGAAGGCGTGAGCATGGTTAAGAACTACAGAACACAGTTCAAAGAGCTGCTGCGCAAAGGCTCTCCTGACGACCTCATTCGAAAACTTCAGGAAAAAGCCGTGCGTGTCCGCCAAAAGCAGGCTGCCGCCGACAAACAGTAATTGAGGTACTAATGCGACATTGGATTTGGCTTACTCTTGCTCTTCTCATTCTCAACATACAGCCAGCTTTTGCAGATGGAAAAATACCGTTAGCGCTTTCTGACGACACATCTATTACGGCTCCTGGTGAAACACTACTTTATTCCACGTCCACCTTTGTTGCAGAAAATGATGAGACATTCAGTGATGAACCTGAATTTTTCGAAGAAGATACTGATTATTTCAGTGACGAAGAATACGAAGAAGAGAATTCAGCAGCCTCTGTCTACGACCCTTTTGAGGGCTGGAACAGGGTATGGTTCACCATAAATGACTGGATTTATATTGATGTAGGTAAACCGGCACACGCTGCATACCGTGTTGTTGTTCCAGAACCAGTTCGTATTGCTATTAACAATGTGATTGTAAACTGGTTCGGCATGCCGCGCAGGTTTGTAAACGCGCTGTTGCAAGCCAAGTTTGCTCTTGCAGGCATTGAACTCTCACGCTTTGTCGTTAACACAGCCTTCGGGTTCGGTGGCATTATTGATATTGCCAAGGACTTAAAGCCAGTTATTCCTTACACAGGTGATAAGGAAGACTTTGGACAAACATTAGCGACATGGGGCGTTCCAGCAGGACCGTATCTTGTCCTTCCGTTTTTCGGTGCTTCCAACTTCCGAGATACAGCAGGGATTATTGGTGAATCTTTCCTTCCACCATCTCTTAACCCTCTGTACTGGAACTATGTTCTGTTTGCCACTGCCCAGTTTAACGTTCTGGACAAACGAATCGGCGTGTATGAAAACGTCGTAGGCACAGCTGTCGAGCCATACATTGGCTTGCGCAATGCATATTCACAGCTCCGACAAGCGCAAATAGACAACTAATCTATTTTACAGCAAAAAAGGTTCTGCTTGATATACTCAAGCAGAACCTTTTTTTATTCTATGAGGTACAATAAGCACACTGCTACGGGTAGGAAGTAAACATAAAACGTAAGAAGTTATGTCTTGTGCAGATATTACATACACATTCTGCTGCCATGTACTATCAGGCTACCCTACTCTTCTTCCTCTTCTTCCTTCATAGGCGTATAGCTCACAAGCACGCTCATGTCTTTTTTTGCCCGCAAACCATGCGGTACGCGAAGATCTGTAATAACCACATCCCCACGAACTAAAGAATCTAACACGCCATGCTTGCCAAGTAATAGTCCTTCGCCACTTAGAATAACCACCATTGATTCGCCGAGAGTTTCATAAGATTGAACAGGAAGTTCCTGACCTGCCTTCAAATGCAGGCTCTTAATCTTTACTCCGTTCGATTCATGTACCAGTCGCTCTTGAATTTTTGCTGGATTAAACACCGCATTTTGCAAAATACTACTTTTATGCATAGGAGCCTCCTTTCCACTATGGAGTGTACCCGAAAAGCTCCGTATTCTGACAGTATATTAGCAGTATGACTAAATTGGAGGTGCAATTGTTACCACAAGGCTCATATCTGTAGAAGCGCGTACGCCATGCGGCTCTTTGATTTCACAAATCAAAACATCACCCGTTTTAATGGCATCTAGGGGACCATGCTCACCCAAAAGTTCGCCATTGCCATTCAGCACAACCATAACGAGTTCACCTTCAAGATTATGCGAGTGCACTGGCATCTCCTGCCCTGCTTTCAAATTAAAATTCATAACTTTAACATGTTCTGATTCGTGTACAAGCTGAACATGCATACGGCTCGGATTAAAACTACGGCTTTCAGTAATACTATTTTTACGCATAGGAAAAGCTCCTTTAATTCAGTGTATGCTTCCACTCTAGCGGGTTAACAGTATTATTCTGTGATGAACGTCACGTTACTGATTTCATTGCATTCAACCCCTGCACAAGGTATTCGGACGTAAAAAATTCCCTTTTTTGACAATTGACAATACCTATACAGAAGGCTACCCGCATTTTTTCGGTTATTGGCAATATACTACCATTCCATCTCTGGAGGCACTGTGCTTATCACTGTTCTATGTATCCTTGTGGGAATCCCCCTCGGCTTCCTTTTACGTAATAACAAATCCGTTGTTGATACTGTTAACCGCCTCACTATGTGGTCTATTTACGCGTTACTCTTCATGCTCGGTGTCACCACTGGTTCCAATAAAACCATTGTAAATGAGCTAGGTACAATCGGAGTTCAGGCAGCCTGCATTAGCGTTTGTTGCGTTCTAGGCAGCGCCTGTGCCGTTCTGCTTCTTGATAAACTCGTACTTAAAGGAAAGTTCGATGAAAGGTAGCCTTATTATTCTGTCCTTTTTCATTGCCGGATGCTTTATTGGACACATGGACTCTGTTCCGGCATGGCTCCTTAATGATGCACTTTCCACCTACACTCTGTATGCACTGCTCTTTCTTGTAGGTATGTCCATCGGGTTCGACTCTCACTGCTGGCAAATTCTCAGACAAATGCACATAAAAGTACTGCTTGTTCCAATCGCTATTGTTGTTGGAACAGCCGCAGGTTCTCTCGTTGCATGGAGTATTATAACAGATATGCCAATGCGGGATGTACTCGCAGTAGGCGCTGGATTCGGATACTATTCACTATCTACAGTTATAATAACAAACCTCGGCGATCCGGTTCTAGGTTCTGTTGCCCTGCTTGCAAACATCATTCGCGAGATAATCACTCTGCTGTGCACACCAATTCTTGTTCGTTTTTTTGGAAAACTTGCACCCGTAGCATCAGGCGGCGCAACAGCCATGGATACAACTCTTCCAATAATCGTTAAATTTACAAGTGAACGATATGGCATTGTCGCTGTATTTAGCGGCATGGTTCTAACAGTCCTTGTTCCATTTATCGTGACATTTATAATGACGTAGTACTCAAAAGAACTACATAAAATTACTTTTTTGTACTTTTTCACGTAATTCAAGCGATTATCTGTTGACATTTACTGCTCACAACGCCAGATTATAAGCGGGACGTTTATCAAATCACATTTTTGCAAAGCAGGAGAACCCAATGCTGAAAAAAATAGTTCTTGCGCTGGTAGTTGTTGCCGTAACCGCTTCCTTCGCATTCGCAGAAAAAACAATTGTTATCGCGCATGACGCAACTTGGCCGCCAATGGAATTTGTCGATCAGAACAAAAACATTGTGGGTTATTCTGTTGATTATTGTGATGCCATTGCAAAAGAAACTGGTCTCAAAGTTGAGCATAAAAGCGTTGCTTGGGACGGCATTTTTGCAGGCTTAGTTGGCAGAAAATACGACATGATTGCATCATCTGTATCCATTACTCCTGAGCGTCAAAAGAAATTTGATTTCTCCGACCCGTACTTTGAAGTAACTCAGGCTGTAATTCTCCCAGCAGACGCTTCCGGTTCTTCACTCGCAGATCTGAAAGGCAAAACTCTTGGTGGACAGATTGGCACCACAGGCGTTTTCATGGCTAAACGTGCTGGCGGCGTTAAAACAAAAGAATACGACGAAATTGGTTTCGCTATCGAAGCTCTCTACACTGGTCGTATTGACGGTGTTATCTGCGACGATGCAATTGCAGCAGACTACGTTCTCCGTAATCCTAAATATGCCGGTAAATTCAAACTCGCATTTATCGTTAAATCCGATAAGCCTGAGTACTACGGCTTTGTAGTACGCAAAGGTAATAAAGAACTTCTCGACAAGCTCAACAAGGGCATCGCAGCAGTAAAAGCAAAAGGTATTGAAGACGAACTCCGCAAAAAGTGGATCGGTCAATAATCAGCCTCTGTACTTACAATAAGGGACTGGTACTTACAGAGCACCAGTCCTTTCTTTTTACTGTAACCAACAGCGATAAACATTATGAGTGTAGAAAAAAAAGAAGTACGCATTGCCGTTACAGACGGGATGCTCATTCCTTCCGGTAAAGACAAAAGCATTGTAACTGCGTGGAGCATTTCGCTCATTTTTGCGATAAGCTCCATCGTTTACTTATGCGTTAAAAATCCTGATCCGTATCTGGACATTCTCAAATTCTTACCGGACGGAATTCTGGTTACATTTCAGGTAACAGTCAGCGCAATTATACTGACCATACCTATCGGTCTTGCAACCGGTATGGGGCGATTATCTGAAAATAAAATTATCAACTTAATTGCTTCAACGTACGTAGAAATTATTCGCGGTATTCCGCTTCTGGTTCAACTGTTTTTCATCTATTATGCTATCGGCGAGTTCATACAGCTGCCGGATTTAACTGCTGCAATCATCGCCATGTCCGTCTGTTACGGCGCTTACATGGGTGAAGTTTTTAGAGCAGGTATTGATGCAGTTGACTCCGGACAAACAGAAGCTGCGCGTTCACTCGGTTTCAACAAAACTGAGACCATGTTTATGGTCATTCTCCCGCAGGCTTGGAGAACTATTCTTCCACCTGTGGGTAACGAATTTATCGCGCTGCTTAAAGATTCCTCTCTTGTTTCCATTCTTGCAGTTTCAGAATTACTGCGCCGAGGCAGAGAGTACGCGTCTGTTACGTTTAACTATTTTGAATGCTATCTTATGGTAGCTCTTATCTACCTTGTGATTACCCTGCTCCTTTCAAAAGGAGTAAGCATCATGGAAAACAAACTGAATTACTATGACGACTAATCCAATCATCCAAGTAGAAAACGTCTACAAGTTTTTTGGACAGCTCACAGCGCTTAATGATGTAAGCCTGAACATTACTTCAGGTGAAAAAGTCGTTATCCTCGGGCCATCTGGTTCTGGTAAGTCAACACTATTACGCTCCATCAACCGTCTTGAAAAAATAGACAAAGGTCATATTGTCGTCGACGGTCAGGACATTACTGCACCGGAATGCAATATTAACAACGTGCGTCAGGAACTGGGCATGGTGTTCCAGAGCTTTAACCTGTTTCCACACAAAACCGTGCTGGGAAACCTGATTATGGCTCCCATGCGCTTAAAGAAAATGCCAAAAGAAGAAGCTGAATCCATTGCATTGGAGCTGCTGAAAAAAGTTGGTATCTCGGACAAAGCGCATGTGTATCCGGCTAAATTATCCGGCGGACAGCAGCAACGTGTTGCCATTGCACGGGCGCTTGCCATGAACCCGAAGATCATGCTTTTTGACGAGCCGACATCTGCACTCGACCCAGAAATGATCGGCGAGGTTCTCGACGTTATGACGAGCCTTGCAAAAGAAGGCATGACGATGGTTTGTGTGACGCACGAAATGGGCTTTGCGCGTGAAGTTGCAGACAGGCTGGTGTTTATGGATCACGGTGAAATTATCGAAACAGGCACGCCTGAAGAGTTTTTCACTAACCCTAAACATCCGCGCCTCAAGCAATTCCTTCAACAGATTCTATAAATAAAAAAAGCCGGTTAAACCGGCTTTTTTTTATTTGAACATATATCTGATGGTGTACCCGAACGACGGATACGCCCACAACCACTTTGTCAGTTCTGCAACAGTTGTATTCGTGCGCATAGCAAATGCAAAAATATTAATTATCTCTTCCGAATTATGTCCATTCACCGTTGCTCCTAAAATGGTATCATCCTTCTTAGAAACAAGAACTTTGTACGAAGGATACAGCTCGCCAATCCTCCTATATTCTGACCAGCCCGAAGAGCTTCCTTCGAAAACTTTATATGGAATATTCTGCGCCTGTGCTTCTTCTTCACGCATTCCAACAGTGCTTAATGGAGGATGCGTAAACAGCGTGAATGGCACCACGGAGTAGTCAGGACTTTCTTCATTGCCATGCAATATATTATGTGAAACGACCATGCCTTCCATAGAAGCAACAGGAGTCAGCTCCATGCTATTTCCCACAACATCACCGGCAGCATAAACCCGTGGGTTGGAGGTACTTTGCATGTACTCGTTGACCTTGATGCCGCCTTTTTGATTTAACTCAAGCCCGCCTTTTTCTGGATTTAAATCCTCAACGTGAGCTATTCGTCCCGCTGCCAGCACAACGCAGTCTGCTCTAAATTCGATATTATCCTCACCAGCGCACAAAACTAAGTCGTCCCCTTCGCGTGTAAGTGTGTTTGGAGGAAGCATTGTATGAAAGCGTACGCCCATATCGCGGCTTGCCTCAATCATGCAATCAACTAATGATGCATCAAAACGACGCAAAAAGCGCTCACTGCGAAGCACAACATCAACTTGCGCACCAGCAATAGCAGCCACATGCGAAAGCTCAAAAGCAATAAACCCACCACCGATAAACACAATACGCGATGGAAGTTCCTGCATCTCAAAAAATTCGTCGGTTGTTGTAAGCAGTTCATGCCCTTGAAAATGAACAGGGCGGGACTTAGCTCCGGCTGCAATTACTATTTTTTTCGGCTGATACTGAATCCGATTGATGACCACAGTATCCGGCGTTAAAAACTGAGCCTTGCCATGTACACCTGTAATGCCATGACTCTCATAAAATTCTTCAACAAGTTTCGGAATAGGATCACGCATGGCTGCCATTCCGGTCATCATCTTTTTCCAGTCAATGGAAAGACATCCGCGCAACCCTCTTTCCTTCATGTGCATACGCCGTAGCGCAACATTAGTCACATCGAACAGAAACTTCTTCGGCTCACACCCACGCAGCGGGCATGTTCCACCAAAAGGCTGGTAATCTGCCACGACCACCTGTTTTCCTTCTGCGGCACAGGTGCGTGCAACCGCCCCACCCGCTGGTCCAGATCCAATAACAAGAACATCCGGTTTTTCTATTTTGGTCATGAAGCCTCCTGCTGTTCAATCGACTAATCCACGTAATTGTAGCAACTCCTCAGCCCCGTACAACTATTACTCGTCTTTTTCCTCTGCGCCGCTTTTCTTTAAACACAGATAGTTACAAAATCATTAACCCTGCCTGCTAACAAAATAAATGAACTCTGAGAGCTTTTCGGTATAACGTGAGATGATTCTTTCACTTTTTGGGAGTGTATAAAATAATTTTTTTATTAACAATAACTATTCCCATTAAACACTTTTTTGTGTAGAAGGATTTTCAACAAACAAAAACACAGCCCAACTGGGCGTTACTATGAACTATATTGTCAGGAGAATCTCATGATTGAACGTTCCGGTCTCGTAACTTTTCACGGCAACGGTCTTACACTCGAAGGCACCTCTGTAGAACCTGGTGATGCTGCACCTGACTTCTCCGTACTTACAAATGATTTACAAACCAAAACTCTTGCCGACTACAAAGGCAAAGTTGTCCTTCTGGTTACTGTTCCTTCTATTGATACCCCGGTATGCGACGTTGAAGCACGTCGTTTCAATCAGGAAGCAGCAGACCTGCATGAAGATATTGAAGTACTTACCGTCTCAACTGACCTTCCTTTTGCACAGGCACGCTGGTGCGGTGCTGCGGGTATTAATTCCGTAGAAGTACTTTCCGACCATAAAGACCTTTCACTTGGACACGCATACGGTGTTGCTATTAAAGAACTTCGCCTTCTCGCCCGTGCTGTTTTTGTGATCGACCGTAATCACAAGGTAACCTACACTGAAATTGTGCCAGAAGTTACCAACGAACCAAATTACGAAGCTGTAATCAAAGCAGCAGAAGCTGCTTTGTAAGCATACTCCTCTCTTTGGAAAAGCCCAAAGCCCCTGTTCGGATTGTCCGAACAGGGGCTTGCTTGTTCTAACGATAACTTTACCAGAGACATAAGGGATCTTAAGTAGCTACGCGCAACCTTCCGTGCACTTCACGGCTTGCTACTTTTTCTGATCTACCTATTGCACCAATAGTCACATTTCTGTACTCTGCATCTGCATTTTTTGGAAATGCCTTTTTTATCTTTTCGCCAGTAACAAAGGGATTAAGATGGATATTCTTGCAATACGTGACCATTTGATTGCAACAGTTATGCGCCGCATTGATACTTCTTTAAGCACCCGTGCTGAAGCGCTTAGAGAGTTTATGGACGTAACCCTTCCTAATATCGAAAAAGATGCTTCCGCTGAGATTGCTCAGCATATTCCAACACTGCCAGTAGAAATTTATAAAAAATGGGCAGAAATGTTTGCTGACCGTATGCTTCAGACAGTCAAAACAGACCAACTCGCCGACATGTGTGATAACACAGACGAAAGCAACGCAACTATCTCGCTTGTGTACCTTATGTTTATGGAATCTGAGCGAATGGAGCAACAAATTGCAAAAGACTTAGCTGAGCTTGGAGTAAAAGCAGGAACCACTGATGAAGTGGGCAACTTCCTTGGTGATTATCTCCGCACGGCTTTGGGAGCGCGAAGCCAAGAGCAAATGCAGCAGCCATCCCAACAGTCCGCATAGAAACATACTAAACACAACTGCTTCGATCATAACAAAAGACCAAACTCAGCTCAGGGTTTGGTCTTTTTTGATAGCACTCGCAATTTAAGTGCGTAGCATTAATTCGGTCTTGTCTTCTCGCCTTACTTCAGTTCTACTCGCAGACCATCTGGTTCTGAAATAAGTTTTACATGTTGATCGGTTGCTTCAAGGTCATGAGCCATCCCTTGAAAAAGAGATGCCCGCGACGTCCATTCGTCATTAACAAACACGTCGCACGCACCACCATTTGACTCAAAACGCACCTGCGTGCCATCATCAAGGGTCAGTAATTCTGTTTCACGCAATACCAGCGGCAGGTCTTTACACGTAAAGGTCATAACGTTCTCCTTTGCACATGAGCAATGCGGTTTTGAATACTATGTAAGTAGTCACTAACGTAACATACACAAGATAAAGAGCATTATTTATAATGACAAACGCACAAAAAATTATCGCACAGGAACTTTCCTTGGCAGAAAAAAATGTTGCTTCTGTTCTGGAATTATTAGCAGAAGGTGCCACTGTGCCCTTTATTGCCCGATATAGAAAAGAGGCTACAGGCTCACTGGACGAAGTCGCTATTACCGACATTCGTGATAAATACGAAGCTTTCACAGCGCTTAACAAACGAAGAGATGCTATACTGTCCGCATTAAAGGAACGAGAACAACTTACACCAGAGCTTTCTCAATCATTACAAAAAGTTGGCACATTATCAGAGCTTGAAGATATCTACTTACCATACAAGCCAAAGCGCAGAACAAAAGCACAAACAGCCAGAGAACGAGGGTTGGAGCCACTCGCAAACCTCATTTTCGAGCAAGATGCCTGCAAGTTAGAATCGCTGGCAGCTGCCTACGTATCAGAAGAAAAAGATGTACCAGATATGGATGCAGCACTGAAAGGTGCGCGTGATATCATTGCAGAGCGCATCAGTGAAGACACTCCGACACGAACAGTTTTCCGCAAAATTTTCGCCGTAAAAGGAGTTTGCATATCCAAACTTGCGCGTGGCAAAAAAGACGAAGATGCAGCCACTTACAAAGATTATATTAATTGGCAGGAACCCGTAGCAAAAGCACCCGGGCACAGGTTACTTGCCATGTTCCGAGGCGAGCAGGAAGGCTTGCTGAGTCTTTCCATACGACCAGACGAGAACTTGGCGTTAAACGCCCTTACAAACCACTTTGTTACTTCAGGTAACGCTTGCAGCAAGCAAGTAAGGTTGGCATGCGAAGATGCCTACAAGCGCCTACTTGCCCCTTCTCTTGAAAATGATATCCGAAACGAATTAAAACAGCGCGCTGATGTGGAAGCCATATCTGTTTTTGCATCCAACCTTCGGGAACTTCTTCTTGCTGCTCCACTTGGACAAAAACGAGTACTCGCTCTTGATCCAGGATTCAGAACCGGTGCAAAACTTGTGTGCCTGTCAGAATATGGTGATCTGCTCCACAATGAAACAATCTACCCTACATCCGGAGCAAGAAAAGAAGCACAAGCCGCAGAACGAGTTCAGGCTCTTGTCAAAAAATTCAACATCGAAACCTTTGCGATTGGTAACGGAACAGCATCGCGTGAAACGGAAGCATTTGTCCGCAACCTTGCTATCCCAAATGTATCTATAAATATGGTGAATGAATCTGGGGCATCAATATACTCTGCTTCTGCTGTTGCGCGTGAAGAATTTCCAGATCAAGATATTACTGTCAGAGGTGCGGTTTCCATCGGACGCAGGCTTATGGACCCGCTCGCCGAGCTGGTTAAGATAGACCCTAAATCCATAGGTGTCGGACAATACCAGCATGATGTTAACCAGACAGAACTTAAAAAAGCATTGGATGACGTTGTGGCTTCCTGTGTAAACAGCGTTGGAGTAGAATTAAACACAGCAAGCAAGGAATTGCTTAAGCATGTTTCTGGACTGGGCGCGGTTTTGGCACAAAATATTGTTTCTTACCGTACTGAAAACGGCGCGTTCAAATCACGAAAAGAACTTCTTAAAGTCGCCCGACTGGGTCCTAAAGCGTATCAGCAATGCGCCGGTTTTCTACGCATCCATGATGCAAAGAACCCCCTTGACAGTTCTGCTGTGCATCCAGAATCGTACAAAGTCGTTGAACAAATGGCGAAAGATATTGCTTCAACCTTGCCGGAACTTATCGGTAATGCTGACCTTAAAAGCAAGATTGATCTTGCAAAGTACATATCAGAAAAAACAGGGCTACCTACTCTTACTGATATAATAGATGAACTTGCACGCCCGGGTCGTGACCCGCGTGAAAAGTTTACTGAATTTACTTTTGCGGATGTGCATTCAATATCTGATCTGCACGAAGGCATGACACTTCCGGGAATTGTTACAAACGTTACTAAATTCGGTGCGTTTGTTGATGTCGGAGTGCATCAGGATGGGCTTGTCCACATTTCACAACTGGCAGATCGCTACGTTAGCGACCCGTCAGAAGTTGTTCGCGTGCAGCAAAAAGTCATGGTTAAAGTGATAGAAGTTGATGTGCCGCGTAAGCGTATTTCACTCAGCATGAAAGAAGTGTCTGCATAGCCGAGCTTTTCCATCAAAGCATAAAAAATGCTCCCTGTTTTTCAGGGAGCATTTTTACATTCTTCTATCTAGCTGTGTTTATTTCGCAGCATCTTGCTCGCGAATTTCAACACGTCGAATCTTACCAGAAATAGTTTTCGGAAGCTCGGTAACGTAGCTAATAATTCGCGGATACTTATATGGTGCTGTCAATTTTTTCACATAATTCTGCAACTCTTTTGTAAGCTCGTCAGAAGGTGAATACCCTTGAGCAAGCACAACGGTTGCTTTAACCAACTGTCCACGCAAGTCGTCCGGTACACCGGTAACTGCGGCTTCTACTACTGCTGGATGTGCAACAAGCGCAGATTCGACCTCGAAAGGTCCAATACGATATCCTGAGGATTTGATAAGATCATCCACACGACCGAGGAACCAGAAATACCCGTCCTCGTCCATCCACGCTTTATCGCCAGTATGGTAGTAGCCATCAAACATTACAGACGCTGTTTTTTCAGGGTCTTCAAGGTATCCGGCAAACAATCCGACAGGAGCACCTTCAGAAGTTTTTACGCAGATTTCGCCTTCCTGACCCGGATCACAGATGTTGCCTTCGGTATCCATTAGTACAACATCCCAACCTGGAGCAGGTCGTCCAATTGAACCCGGCTTTGCTTCCATGCAAGGGAGAGTAAGGATTTGCAGAGTAGTCTCTGTTTGCCCATACCCTTCATAAATCGGCAGCCCTGTCATTTTTTCCCATTCGTGGAACACACTATCATTCAACAATTCGCCAGCGGTTGTGCAATGGCGAAGTGCGGAAAGATCGTACTTCGACAAATCCTGACGAATCAGGAATCGATACACGGTCGGAGGCGCACAGAATGTTGTGACTTTGTGCTCAGCAATCTGTTCAAGTAATTCTGCAGGCTCAAATTTACCGCGGAAATCCCACACAAACACGGCGGCACCAGCCATCCATTGTCCGTAGAATTTACCCCAAACAGCTTTGCCCCAACCTGTATCAGCCAAGGTTAGATGAAGGTCACCCGGTTCTAAATCGTGCCAGTAAGCACCTGTCACATAATGACCAAGCGGATACGTGTGAATATGCTCTACCATTTTCGGCATACCGGTAGTACCGGACGAGAAGAAAATGAGTAGAGGATCATCACCACCGGAATTACGTTCCGGCTCCTGAGGACGTGGAAACGCAGAAGCGCCGGATGCCACAAGTTCATCATACGCATGCCATCCGTCAGCAACAGAATCCCCGCCAGCCTGAACCAGACAAGTCAATGATGGACAGTTAGCGCGAGCAGCCTCAACACGGTCAGCAACGGAATCTTCAACAATCATACCGCGAATGTGAGCGCGGCGAACACGGAAATCAATATCTTTAACAGTCAACTGTGAGGGAGACGGAACCGGTACAAGCCCCAGCCTGTGGCAAGCAAGCATGGATACCCAGAACTCAACGCGGCGGTACAGAATAAGCATAACTCTGTCGCCCTTTTTGAGTCCCTGTGTTTCTAATGCACCAGCAAGTTTTGCAGACTGCTCCTGAAACCATGCAAAGGAATAGTCATTACGGACACCTGCATCATCAACATGCACCATTGCCAAACGTTGCGGCTCTTCATCCGCAATGGCATCCAGCACATCAAATGCAAAGTTGAAATTCTCAGGAACATTTAAGGTAAACTCGTGCACAAACTCTTCGTAGCTGGTACTGGAAAACTTCTTCATCATTCTATCCTCGTCCCTCTTGGGAACCTTTCACCACCCGACGTGGTATTACATACTAGCTTTTGACAACATCCCCTGTGTCATGTCCCCTTCCGGCGTGCTTTCGCACCTGCGGGGTTGCAGCAGTTAATAACTGCACCGGAAAGGGACTAGCTAATCACGTCAAGAAAGGTTGCTGCTTCCCCATCCAGACCACGCAATGCGTGCGGAATGCGGGAATCAAAATAAATTGAATCGCCTGCTTCTAGCTTATGGCGTTTCTGGTCAAGCCATACTTCTAACTTGCCCTCGAGCAGGTAAATAAATTCCTGTCCGCTATGCTCGTTCCAAGTAAGCTCGTTTAAATCTTTTGCAGGAACTGTTACAAGAAACGGCTCCATTTTTTTATTGGTAAAGCGTGATGCAAGGTTGAAATAATCGTAATCAACACGACGCTCAACACTCAAACCTTCACCTTTACGCACGAGCGTGTAATCATGAAGATGTCCTTCCTGCCCTGTAATAAGGGATGAAAGATCAACACCGCAAACTGTAGCAACATCTTTAAGGTAGCTAACAGGGATTTCGGTTTCGCCTTCTTCATACAACGCAACAGTTGCAGGTTTTACTCCAACTTTTTCGGCAAGCTCTTCTACCGTCATGTCAACGGCTTCGCGAAGCCCAAGCAAGCGGGGAGCAATTTCCTTATATGCTTTATTTTCGTGCATATTTCCTCCTAACTGACAATGCAACACCTGCTATGTGCAGTAGCTATTACATTTTTGTTAAAAAGCAAAGCTTTTCTTCTTCCACCCATCCACTAGTGTGCAGACAGTAACGTACAGTTGCCAATGGGGATGTAAAGCGTAACGCTTTAATTTGTACGGGACTGACAAACAAAAAAGACGCGTGCCGCATCGAGCGGTACGCGTCTTACACTAACAAAACTTACGCCCCCCGATCATTCTCAGAGAGCAGAAATTCGTCCATTTTTTTCGATCATTTTCACAGTATTAGATACCTGACGTCCAGTCGGAGTACTGCGGCTCATTTCCCGTTCGAGATTCGTAATGCCTTTCAAGACAGTAGAATGACGACGGTTAAATTGCATACCAATTTGTTTTAAGGACAAGTCTGTATGCTTACGAGCAAGATAAAAAATGGTATTGCGCGCTGTTACCAGCTCACGCTTACGGCTACGTGAGTTGAGCTGATCGTATGAAAGATCAAAACAGCTACAGACACAACGTACAATGGAATCCATATTCATGACGACTTCACGGGATGCATAGTGCCCGATAACGTCCCAAGCCATGTCCATGGAAATTCGTTCATTTAAAATTCGTGCTTTCAAAATCAGGTTGTGCAAGCAGCTCTCAATCTGACGTACATCCGAATGAATGTTCTCTGCAAGTAAATCAGTAACGTTTTCCGGCAAATCTACCTGATACAGGCGAGCCTTCTTGCACAAAATATCGCGGCGTGTTTCAAAATCCGGTTTATCAATAACAGCAAGAAAACCAGAACAGAAACGGGAAACAAGCTGGTTATCGACATCTTTTAAATCACGAGGCGCAAAGGAGCTGGACAGTACCACACGGGAACCGCGAGACTGAAGAGATTTTATTGTTGCAAGAACTTCGTCCTGCATTCGCTCCTTACCCTGAAGAAAATGAACATCTTCAAGCAATAAAAGGTCAACATCACGGTAGCGGGATTTAAAGCGCTCTGTATCGCGATGCTTCAAAGAAGTAACAAGACCTGTCGCAAATTCTTCGGCTGTAAGATACTCAACCTTTGGATTAACACGATTGCTATGCTTGCACAGCTGTCCACCGACAGCCTGCATAAGGTGTGTTTTACCAAGCCCCGGTGCGGAGCTTAAAAAGAGAGTGCTGCACGAAAGTGAATCGCGTGTAATACCTTGTGATGCGGCAAATGCAAGATCATTACTTGGTCCTACAACAAAGCTGTCGAAATCAAATCGCCAGTCCAATGCTTTAGAAACCAGAGTATGTTCTACAGGAAGCGACTGCTGAACAACACGTTTATTGTCAGCACCAAAAAGCACCGGAGCAGCCACAGGCTGCGCTTCTGGCACAGGTGTAGCTTCAGCCACAACGGGTTGTGGCTTAGCTTTTGGTTTTACAATAGCTTTCGCGGCACCTGCAACAACAGTAATGGTAGGACGTTCACCGATAACAGAAGTAGCAGCTTCCGCAATATCGTTCACCAGACGCTCACGCACCCATGATGCCACGAAATCATTGGAAGCTGTCAGTCGAATAGCAGTGCCATCAACTTCAGCCTGTAATGGTGAAATCCATACTTTGAAAATGCCGGGGTTTAGGCTTTCTTGTAGAATTTCTCGAATTTGACCCCAAATATCAATCATGGGGATATTCCTACGTTCTTTCATGCTTTTCCGCAATTCGAGTTAAACCAGTGATACCTGTTAGTCTCTGCACAGGCACAATCATCCGGCTAAGTTTAACAATATCTCGATTTATATACCTTTTTTAGTAAAACACTATTTTCAGGCGAAATATTCGATACACGTACAACCAGAGTTGACGCGGTAGACTTTATATTTTTAACAGTTCTGTGGAAAAGTTTTCCACAATCAATCCTGTCAAAAACTGAAGAGTTCGCTTTTTAAAGCTAATATCTGAAAAAGGCAATCATCTGACGCACTTTTTATTCTAGCTTTTTTGTAAAAAGGGCTACGAGAGGCTCACACAAATAAAAGTGTTACTGCTATTAAAAATCGGATAAGCTTTATTTACAGCGAGTTATATAAATCACAAAGAATCCATCAACTGGTTCGAAAGCGGTATAAAACACCTAAAAAAACTCATCACTACCAAATATAAGCTGTTATACGCGGTATGAGCCGATTATTTACGGAAGTGGATAACGACCGCAGGTAAACTTCTCTCCCTCAGGGCAGTACTTTAATTTCTCACAGCGAGCACCCGCGTCTTCAAAGACGCACGGCAATTCTTTGCGGCAAATAGCCAACATCTGGTTTGCCATTGCTCTAATTTCCCATTGTGCCCGCGTGCAGCAGCGGTGCTCGAAAAAGTTGAGCAGGCTTCGACAGTTCATTGTTACTACAATTTTGGACTCAGTAGCCTGCGGAAGCACAAAGCGTGCATCCTCTTTTGCTTTTTCGCCTCGCCCATTTTCCTCAAGAATTTTTTTCAAATCTTGATAAGCGCTGCTGACTTCTTCTAAAAAAGTATCAAATCTCGCCTGCGCTTCTGGGATCTTGGCAAACGCCGGAGGCAAAATGTAGTCGAAGTCACTTCCATCAACATAGCGCTGGCTCTGCTGAGAAAATGAAGCAATACGATGACGCACTAGCTGATGTGTCAACGCACGGGATACACCTTCAATAGCAAAGGTAAACGAGACATGCTCAATCGGGCTGGCGTGGCCGGATTCCATAACTTTGCGAATAAACGCAGCCTGTTTTTCGGCAGAAATATCCCCGTCTACAAGCTTTGTGTGCATATCGCCCACAAAACCGGCATGGTAGCACTGCCTGAAAGCTGCATAAATAACAGCCATCGGCTCTGGAGTTGAAGCAACAAGCTCTACCCTGCATGTTTTCTGAGGCATACTTCCTCCTCGACTATGAGTTACGGCAACCTATGCCAAAAAATTCAAATGACGATACGCCTTAGCCGTTGCAACACGGCCTCTATGCGTTCGCTTAATAAACCCACATTGAATCAAGTACGGTTCGTAAATATCTTCAATGGTTTTTACGTCTTCAGAACAGGCAACAGCGAGAGTTTTTGCACCTACAGGCCCCCCGCCATAATGTTCAATAAGAACACTCAAAAGCTTTCTATCCATCTGATCCAGACCGCTTTCGTCAACGTCCATCATCTGCAACGCACTGCTGGCAAGTTCTGCATCAACAATAACTCCACCTTTTACTGTGGCAAAGTCACGCACACGGCGCAGCAACCTGTTGGCAATACGAGGCGTACCACGGGAACGACGACCTATTTCCAAAGCGCCGTCCGGTGCTATTTCAACGCCTAAAATGCGTGCAGTGCGGGTAACAATTGTTGCGAGTTCTTGCGGAGTGTAAAATTCCAGACGGCAGATTACGCCAAATCTATCGCGCAACGGTGAAGACAATAATCCGATGCGGGTTGTGGCTCCTACCAGAGTGAAGGGCTCTAAGTCAATCTTTACTGTTCGAGCGCCTGGTCCTTGCCCGATCACAAGATCAAGTTTGAAGTCTTCCATTGCAGGATACAGCACTTCTTCAACACTGATAGGCATACGATGAATTTCATCCACGAACAAAATGTCGTTGCGCCCAAGGTTGGTCAAAATTGCTGCAAGATCACCACTGCGTTCCAAAACAGGCCCTGAGGTCGAAACAATATTTACCCCAAGCTCTTCCGCCATAATCTGAGAAAGCGTTGTTTTGCCAAGCCCCGGATTGCCATAAAACATGGTATGATCCATTGCTTGTTCACGGGTTTTCGCAGCCTGAATATATACTTTTAAATTTTTACGCAGTTCTTCTTGTCCAATGAAATCATCAAGGGACGAAGGGCGAATGGATTCATCCATGCAAATATTCTGGTCAGTCTCCATTCCTTATCCCTTAGCAAGAGCTTTAAGCGCACTACGCAGGGCACTGCCCACGTCGAGATCCGGCTCATTTTTCAAAATAGTTTTAAGCAGCGGAGAAGCTTCATCTTCGCTGTACCCAAGGTTTGCAAGACCATCTAAGGCATCACGGTAAACGCTTGTTTTCGGTGCATCGTCCTTACCGGAAACAACCGGCATTTCATCGACTTTAAGCTTATATTTTAATTCAAGAAAAATATGCTGTGCGCCTTTTTTTCCGATGCCGGAAACTTGCGTCAACGCATTAATATCTTCTTCAAATACAATCCGACGCAAATCATCAGGACGGTATACAGACAAAATGCCCAGTGCTGTTTTGCCACCAACTTTTGAAATCGAAATCAGCGTCGTGTACATCTGGCGCTCATCCCACGATTCAAAGCCGTACAACTCCAAGGCGTCTTCGCGCACAACGGTGTACACAAAAATGGCGATTTCTCCGCCTTTTGCTGGAACACGATTCATTGTATGGGCTGGCAAACGAACCTCGTATCCGACACCGCCTGTAGTGACGACGATGACACTTTGTTCCGTTACCTCTGCAATTTTACCTTCAAGATATGCGATCATAATGTATGCTTTTAAAAATTTCTTTCTGTATGAATTAAACCGGTAACTGAAATGCTTACCCGACAAAAGACAGCCTTTGGGAGCTGTCAAAATCTATTACCCAAGACGCTTCAATAAATAAAGCTGGTTTTACATTTGAAAAAAGCATTTTAGCGTACATTACAATCCGCAACACCGTATGCATCTCATGAAACATGGATGCTTACTCAGCTTCTTTCCCAATACCATAGGATAGTTATGAAAGCACTCTGTTAGAATCTAGGCAAACGACCTACAGAAATTTTGAGTATCTGGTTGTATTGAGATGACAGACTGCTGCTGCGAGAGCATCGGAAGTATCTAATGCCCACTTAGGCTGTTTAACGCCTAAAATTTGCGCCACCATAAACGCAACTTGCTCTTTAGCAGCACGCCCACCGCCGACAATAGTTTGTTTGATTTTTGTAGGCTCATAACTGAACACATCAATATCGCTTGCAGCGCAGGCAGCAAGAGCCACACCACGAGCCTGCCCAAGTTTGAGTGCAGACGCTGGGTTTTTAGCAGTAAACACGTTTTCTACAGCGGCAACTGTGGGCTTATGCAACCGGACAATGGCATCCAGTTCCTTAAAAATGACACCCATGCGCCTCGCAAAATCTTTATCAGTAGCGCGGATTGCGCCACAGTCTACCAGTTTAGCCACACCGGAAATTTCTTCTACTACCCCCCATCCCATCACACGGGAGCCGGGATCAATGCCGAGCACTCTTGTTACAGTCAAAACATTCTCCACTGTTCACATACTATTGTAGTATAAATACTCACTATGAAGCCTCAATACTTTTTCGTCCAGTAGGGAATAGTACAACTTCAAGTTCAAACACATCAATAAGAAAGGAGAGAGTTAAAAACTCTCTCCTTCTGTAGTATCTTTTTTACAAAACGCAGCACGTATCGTCACCACAGCTATTGTACAGAAAATACATTTTTTGCACGAACACTGTGTTGGCATTGCCTGCGCTATGCGCGGCTAACCTTACTCAGCGTTAAGCTCAGCCATTACGTCGTCAGATACGTCCATGTTAGTAAATACGTTCTGTACGTCGTCATTTTCTTCGAGAAGATCAATGAGGCGGAGCATTTTTTTAGCGCCGTCTGCATCAAGCTCAATGGTGTTTTGAGGAATTTTAGCCATTTCAGCAGATTCGATTGCAATGCCAGCTTCTTCAAAAGCGGTGCGTACTGCTTCCATGTCTGTTGGTTCACAACGGATATCCCAGTTTTCATCTTCTTCGATGATATCTTCTGCACCAGCTTCAAGACCGAGATCCATTACCTGCTCTTCGGTAATAGCATCTTTCTTGATGATGATCTGACCTTTGTTGTCGAACATCCATGCAACAGAACCAGCTTCGCCCATGTTACCGTTACCTTTGTTCAAGGTGTGGCGCATTTCAGCAACGATGCGGTTTTTGTTATCAGAAGCAACTTCAATAAGGATAGCTACGCCACCGGGACCATATCCTTCATAGGTAATCTCGTGGATATCGCCACCAGCAAGTTCGCCGGTACCTTTTTTAATTGCGTTTTCAATTTTATCTTTAGGCAGGTTTACTGCTTTAGCAGCAGCAATAGCAGAGCGAAGACGCGGGTTGTTAGCAACGTCACCACTAATTTTTGCTGCAATAATAATCTCTTTTGCCGCGCGGGTGAACTGCTTGGAACGTACAGCGTCCTGACGACCTTTACGGTGCTTAATGTTAGCCCATTTACTATGTCCAGCCATGATTCCTCCTTACGTGGTTGCAACTAATTCGCTGCAACTGGAACACTAAAAAATACACACACCCAAACCATATAGGGTGCTAAAAATCAAAGGAAGTCGATTCAAGCTCAGCGGCTAATATTCGTATTCGAACTTCTTGCCGTTAAACCCAAGACCGACATAAAAAATTTCCTTACTTTCGTCGCGTGAGCTTTTAGGCTTAAAAGACTTCACGCTCTTAAAGTATTTACGCATAGAAGCGGCGTACGCTTGTACATCAGGTCCCATAAATATCTTTACAATAAAGCTGCCTGTAGGCTTTAAGCAGTAGCAAGCCACGTTAAGCGCTTCGTAACAAAGCTCGGCAGACCGAGCCTGATCTGTAAATTTATGACCTGTTGTTTTTGGTGCCATATCGCTGATAACAACATCAAACGGCATTATTTCAGCAAGTACGTCTTCAAACTCCTGAGAACGCTCAAATACGTCTTCTTGCATAAAGCGGACATTCGTCGGGAACTCTGTTTCAGTCGTCTGAATATCAGCACCGATAACAAGCCCTTTTTCGCCCACTTTCTCAGCAGCACCAAGAGACCATGAACCGGGAGCGGCACCAAGGTCGAGCACTTTCATACCTTTAGAAAAGATACCAAACCGCTTATCAATTTCTTTCAGTTTATATACTGACCGTGCGGGATAATTGTCTTGTTTAGCCCGCAGGAAGTAATGATCACGATATTTTTTCATAATAAAACCTGTGCAGTTGTACAGTAAAGCGCAGTCAACGCCAAGCGGCATACAATCAGACACCGCAAGGTATCATAATGCTGTCGTTGTATCATTTCTGCACAAAAACAACACAAATGGTTACCGCGTGATGTCACACCAGAGCTAAACGCTGACGTGACGAATAATCCGCAATGGATGTAAAGGGAAAGTGAGATTTCTGCAAGTTTAACGCTACAGCATATTCGGAGCAGCTAGCTGAGGTTGAAGACGCAGACCCTCGATTGCGATACGAGCACACGCTTCCGCATCGGAACCTGCATGGTGATGCTGTAATGTGATACCCAGATGGTCAGAAACTGTGTTCAACTTGTGGTTCATCAAGTTAGGCCAGACCTTGCGTGCCAACTTAACTGTGCACAAAAATCGAGTATCGGCTACAGGCATACCAGCTGAAGTCAGACATGCAGAAAGCACAGAGCGATCAAATGACGCGTTATGTGCTGCCACGAAATCTACGCCTTTAAACAGGGGAGAAAACTGCGGCCACACATCGGCAAAAACAGGCTCATTCTCAACATCTTTCCAGCGAATATGATGTACCCGCACACAAAATGGACTAAAATTGCTGCGAGGCGGCTGCACAAGTCGGTACAAGCTATCGACAATGTGTCCATTTTCTACACGAACAACAGCTACAGCGCAGGCACTGTCACGCTTTGCATCGGCAGTTTCAAAATCAATTGCCGCAAACGTTCCCTTGAATTCAGACATATTATTTTCCCCAAGGAAGCACTGGAACTGTAGATATTGAGTTTTTTGGCGACCCTTCAACCACACGGTCACTGTATGTTAAATATACAAGAACATTGCGTTTCGGATCGAAAAAGCGAACAACCTGCATTGTTTTAAACAGCAATGAAGTACGCTTCTTAAATACTGCTTCGCCGTCATCTTTGCCGGACTTTACGCGCGAAGGAAGAGTGATAGGTCCTGTCTGCACGCAATCAATTGATGCATCCGATGTATCTTCTGCTACGCCTAACGATCCTTTCACCCCGCCCTTTTTAGCGCGACTCAAGTAACAGGTAACCCCGTCAATCTCAGGATCATCAAACGCTTCAATTACAATTTTATCATTAGCTCCAAGAAGCTTAAATACAGTACTCACGGAACCAATTTCTTCTGCGGCAGCAACGGAAGTCATGCCAAGCACAAGTGCTACAGCCAACAGTAATATACGTATCTTCATACGCTCTCCTCTCCGAATGATTTCAAGAGCGTAATTCAACCGCAAAAAAGGCAATTTTGCAAGCTTTGCTCACTTTCCCTCCCAGCGTTGACCGTATCATTGGAGTTTTCTGAAGTTAATGTACACTTAAGCAATATCTGCCCTCTGTGCTGAGGCTTCGTTAAAGACGGCTCAGCCGCTACATAATTTTTAGCAGAAAATTTACCTAAGGAGATGAACATGCTACCGGAAATATCAAAAATTCTTCTCGCCACAGACCTTTCTGAGGATGCAGGAGTTGCAATGCGCTATGCCATCAGTATGGCAGAAAAATACAATGCAGAGCTTACGTTGCTGCACGTGCTGCCCACTATGAAAGATCAGGTTTATTTAAACTCCGGATTTGATTTTACAGCAGTGTATGACGACAACACCTTAAAAGCACTGCTTGATGCCGGAGCCGAAAAGGCTAAAGAAACCGTCGTCAAACTGATGCATAAGCAGTGTACAGACCTCATTGAAGGCAGTCAGGAGTGTTCAAACATTGCACTTAAGCCAATTATTACAACCGGCAACGCTGTAAAAGAAATTACTGACCATGCCAAAAATTGTGATCTTGTTATAATGGGAACCAGAGGACACAGCAAACTTGGCGGTATCCTTGTAGGTAGCGTTGCGCAGGGTGTTATCGCAAAAAGCCCTACCCCTGTACTGATTGTCCGTTCATAGCAACTTTCAGAATACCGGAGAAAGCCATGCTGCCTACCATTCAAAAAATCCTGTACGCAACCGATCTTTCAGAGCCTGCAAAACACGCCTTGCAGTACGCATTATCCATTGCAAAACAGTACCATGCAGACCTTATGCTTCTCCATGTTATTCCTGACTGGGCACGGAATGTAACCCTTGGTTCCGGTCTCGACTTTGCCACCATTTACGACGAAGACACATGGCTCAAAATTAAAGATGATGTGCTGCGAACCAGTATAAAACACGCAAAAGAGCGCATTGAATCAACCTACATGTTCTATAAATACGAGCTGGAAGAATCTGGAATTGCCACAACTGTGCATGTTCAGACAGGACACCCCGCTAAAACGATATTGCAATTTTCTGCTGAAGTAGACCTCATAGTCATGGGAACTTATGGACATTCCAGACTAGGCAGCCTTTTTGCCGGTAGTGTAGCGCAAAGCGTCATCGCCCAATCAACCACACCGGTTCTAGTTGTACATCTTGAAAAAAATAAAAAACCAGCCCCATTGTAAAAACAGTAAAAGAGGAGGGTACGCACCAACAGTGCTACCCTCCTTTTTACTCATTATCCGCATCTACCGTCATGCACTAAAACGCTGATATGTTCTATCAGATAGATAAGCCGCATGCTTTGCAACCAATTAACAAAGCTTCGCACCTAATGGTACGTCCTTATCAATGCTTGCTAACACAATGTCTCCATTGCCGTCTGCAAAGCCCGTCACAAGACATTCTGACATGATCGGTCCAATCTGTTTTTTAGGGAAATTAACAACAGCTACAATCAGACGCCCTACAAGTTCTTCCGGCGTGTAATGGGTTGTTATCTGCGCGCTTGATTTTCGCAATCCAATCTCTTCACCAAAATCAAGATGCAGTATGTACGCTGGCTTACGCGCTTCTTTAAACACTTCCGCAGAAAGAATTTTACCCACACGCAATTCAACTTTTTCAAAATCATTCCATGTAATAGTATCCATTATTCCTCCTGTTCTATGTCGCACACAGCTATGATGGCACTCTGTCTTCAGCCAGTTGAATACTCGCAAGACACAGACACCCCTTACTGTCTTTCATATATACAGCCATCTGCAACTAAATGGAATACCCGCATGTTACTACACAAGAGCTTGGCTCGTGCCACACAATGCACATACAAAAAGGAACAGTACAGCGCGCAAAAAAAAGAACCTGTCCTTTCAGACAGATTCTTTTAGTATCATATAGTGTACGTATATTCAGTTAGACAGCTGAAGGGATATCGCTTTGCGATGCCCGCTTCATCTCAATCATTTTTGCTACACGCTCAGTAAGGTGTAACAACTGATTGGAAAAACTTGCTTCATTGTCATACCACGCCACGAGCTTGAGTAAGTTCCCCGCTTGTACCGCAGTGAGCTGTCCATCAACGACTGAACCATATTTTGAACCATTAAAGTCACATGAAACGAGCGGCTCGTCGGTGTACCCTAAATACTCTCCGGCAGCCTCCCGCAATACGGTATTAACCGCATCGACGGTAGTTGATTTTTCCAGTTCAAAAACACAGTCAATCATCGCGACACTTAACGTAGGTACACGAAGAGCCATTCCCTGCAATCTACCTTTCATATCAGGAATAACTTCCGCTACTGTTTTTGTAGTCCCCACAGGGGTAGGAAGCATATTCATATGACACGCACGGGCGCGACGAAGATCTGGATAGTCATCATCCAGAAGCATTTGACGTTGTGTCACCGGATGAATGGTTGTCATATATCCACGTTTCACACCGAAGTGTTTATGAATATGGTGCAACGGAAGCGCAAGACAGTTAGTCGTGCAGGATGCATTAGATATTATATGATGCTCTGGACATAAATCATGCTCATTTACACCCATAACAATAGTAACATCTGCTTCTGGTGCAGGGCAGGCGATAATAACCTTTTCAGCACCGGAAGCCATATGTTGCAAACAGTGCTCACGAGCTGCAAAGCAGCCAGCCGCCTCTATTACGATATCGCAATCTTTCCAGTCCCACTGGCTGGAAGCGTTCTGAGTTACCGACACAAAAGAATCGTTAAGAAGAAATCCACCTTCCACACTCTTGGCGTCCATAAATCGACCATGAACAGAATCGTATCGCAACAGATGCGTCGCATCTTCAGCGGACATGAGGTCATTAACTGTTACAAGTTGCAAATTCTCATGTCCGGAGAGTAGGCGGGCAAGGTATCGACCAATACGACCGAACCCGTTAATCCCAATAGTTACAGACATCTCTCCCCCAGCTGAAAAACACACTATGCCGAACGAACGGGAACCGCCCGGCAACTGAAGAAACTAGGCTTCCCAAATTTCAATGCTTTCATCAGAAATTTCGATATCTTCGATGAAAGCACTGGCGAATCCTTCCTCGCCTTCAGGAACTATGACAACAAACTGAATATCGTGACCATCTGCATATTCTGCAAATGCTTTAAAACGCTGAGAGGTTTCCGGCAGAGCAAAAAAGTCTTTAGTAACAACATCAAAAATGAACTTAACATTTTTACGGTTTGTCGCCTGTAACTCCGGCATAAAGCCATTTACTTCTTCTGGTTCATCAAAACCTTCAAACCCGTAAGTTCGAACGTCACGGTATCCAGAATCCAGCAACGCCTCTAATGCGGTTTCTACTAATTCATCACGCAGTTGTAACACGTCATCATGCATGTTTTTCTATGACCTTATAATATATAGTAAAAGATATTTCTCCGTAGCGTGTACAAACGCCTAACGGAGCTAATAATTTCAGCATACGCTCGTACTGCATAGCTAATCCCAACTGCGTAGTCAGTCAAGGCAGAATGCTTACGCGGCGTGCAGTTGCTCTATTTTCGTTACACTCGTTACATTATGTATCATCGCTGTGAAGTAACTGCCTTCTCATCACACCACGTCAGACTGTAACAGCATGAAATCCTATCGTTACAAAACTCCATACTTCAATCTGTCATCGTTCCATCATTTCTTTTAAGTACTCCATAAGTATTTTTTGATTGCGCTCTAGAGAAATCGGCGTAAAGTGCCTCTGGGCACGCTGTCACCTCCATTTTTTTGCTGTAACTCACTGCTCTTTTTGTTTCAAAAAACAGTCCGGCAGCCTGCTGATAACAATATTTATGTGTAATCCCTCTGTGGTAATACTGCTACAGAGGGATTACTCATTCAATTTTATAAAAAACCGTCTACGTACTCATTATTCAAGTTATTTTTACAATGAGCCGCCACTACTCTGTTAGTACGTGCTCGGTTTATATGGAATAATTTACAGACTATTTTGACTATCATACCAATTCCTCGTATTCTTGGAACGGTATGGAGGACTCATGAACTTTAGACAGCTTGAACTTTTTCTTTCCCTTGCCAAAACACCGAATATCTCTGTTGTGGCGAAGGAGCATTTTCTCACACAATCAGCCGTTTCTGTTGCCATTAAGGGATTGGAACAAGAACTACGCGTTCAGCTTTTTGATCGGCTCAACCGTAGACTCAGCTTGAATTCTAATGGTCGTTTGCTCTTGCAAAACCTTGAACCAGTGATGCAAGATTTTCACAATGTCCTTCATTCATTTGAAGGTGACTTGCTTACCGGCATATTGAAAGTTGGAGCTTCTTCAACCATTGCCGACTATATTCTACCACAGATTCTTTTCGAAGTTTCTGATTCATACAAGCAAGTCACTATCGAAACAGTTTTTTCTAATCCACAGGTCATTGTAGAAAAAGTAGAAAATGGTGAACTGGATCTCGGGCTTGTTGAGAAAAAAATCCCCAACAAAATGCTTATCTACACCCGCCTTTGTGAAGACGATCTCATCATTGTTTCTACAGATGAAAAACTGGCTAAAAACGGACCGTATGAGATTGAAGAATTGCTTGATAAAAAATGGATTGTCCGCGAACCCGGCGCGGGGGTGAGAGAATCACTTGAAGAATATATGGGACCATTGATGAGCAAGCTAAATATTGTTCTGGAACTCAACCATACAGAATCTATTAAACGAGTTCTTCATAACCCTAATACAATATCTTGCATGTCACCTTTTGCCGTGCAAAGTGAACTCGACAGCGGCGAAGTATACCCTATCGAAATTAAAGGACCTCCTATCAGCCGCTACTTCCATGCTGTCACTCATAAAGTCAAATATCGTACTAGGTTGTTAGATAAATTTGAAAATGCTGTAACCTCATACCTGACGACAGATAAGCTACTCTACAGGAACTAACCAGAGCGCTTGCAAACCGTGCCATTCGCACGTATTGGTTTGAGCTACATGATTCTTTAAAGAGGTTAGCGTAATGTCATGGAATGAATTAGTGCACTTGGTGGGACAAGACTCAATGCTATTTGGTCTTGCTTTCATCTTATTATTTATGTTCTTGCGCCGTACACTACGTGTAGGCGGCTTTCTAGGTTTTACCGGAGTACTTACAACGGTTGTCCTTCTTGCCATGCTTTCATGGATTCAGTGGAACAGATATCAAGTCGGCAATTCTATTATGCAAATTGTTATTACCGACAACCCGACTTATAGAATTCTTACCCCTACTCAAGAGCCTATGTTTGAACCGGCAGTAATCACGGTGGATAACATCCGCTACATCACCGACAAACACAATGAAAAATCACCAAACTACCTGCCGTGGCGAGTAATTGCCATCCCTAAATAACAAAAAATGCCCGCCTGCAAGCGGGCATTTTTTTATCTGCAAAGCATCCAGATAACACATTTTCGTGCTCCTTGCAGGAGCTGCTGCGACACACTGCCGAACAAATATGCGTCGCTACGAGTGACACCTCTGCGACCAAACACCAATGTGGTGTACTTGCCCTTCTTTTGTTCGTTCAAAATAGTCTTAGCAATTAATTTTTTCCGCTCAGGATCTTCTAACGGCTCATCACGTTCATCCAGTGTAATAAACTTACTTTGAACGCATGACGGATCAAGCAGCGAATGCTTCATTTCATCCACCACTTTTTCATGCTTGGCAAGTTGCTGTTCATGTACCTTTGCGCATTCTTTCTTCCAAATTTTGGTACTGGAAAAAAGAGAACATGCTGGAAGCTGCTCAACGCTCAAAACAAGAATGGTATATTTGCCTTGGCACTTGTCAGCAATCATCTCCATCAATTCCTGACAATACTTCAAAGCCTCACGGGCACTTTCACTGGCATCATATGCCACAAGAATTCGTAATTCTTTCACAGTACATCTCCTTTCGACAGCCTCACGGACTTACGCCCGCTCGAAGAAAGTGTACCGTCCCCGTAATCTCATTTCACATGATAACTATTCTATTATACCCGCTCTGGATCAATAAAAACACACATGGCTCAAGCGATTGAAATGAGACTTTTCTTTCGACAAATAAATAGGTTCTTCAAAAAATAAGGCGGGCAAAATACTGCCCGCCTTATCGCAAAACTTATAGCTTAACTCTGTCCGCCAGTTCCAGACACATATCAGCTTTATTCAAGGTATAGAGATGAATCCCCGGAGCGCCGCCATCAATCAACTTCCGAATTTGATTAACAGCAAATCGTAAACCCGTTTCCTTAACAGCTTCGTCGCCGCCCTTTGCATTCGCTTCTTCCAATGACAAGTACAGTTGACCTGGAATATTTGCTCCGCAAAGGCTTAAAATTCGTTTGATTGAACTAAGCGATTGGATAGGTAGAATGCCCGGAATTACTGGTTTATCAATACCGTTACTGCGCAAGCGGGAAACAAAATCGAAGTACTCACGAACGTCAAAAAACAGCTGAGTGACAACAAAATCACTCCCTGCATCAATTTTAATCCGTGTATAATGCAAGTCATCGGCAAACGTCTGGGATTCTGGATGGGCAGCCGGATATCCGGCAACAGATATACCAAAATCCGGATGTTCATTGCTCACCAGCTCTACGAGATCAGACGCATATCTGAACTGCTGGTCTGTCCAGCTAAACTTAGCATCAGCCGGAGAGTCTCCGCGCAATGCAAGCACGTTATGTACATCTGCTTCACGCAATTTATTGATAAACCCGTTAATCTTTTCTTTTGAAGCACCAACACATGTGAGATGCGCCATTGGTTCTATACCGGCGTCGTGCTTCATTCGTGATGTAATTTCGAGGGTATTATCCTGTGTGGACCCGCCTGCACCATAGGTAACAGATGCAAATAAAGGGTTAAGTGCTTTTAAGCGCTCCACTGTAGCGAAGAAAGAATCCCATTGCTTCTTCTCTTTTGGTGGAAAAAATTCAAGCGAATAAAATGGCTTACTCTGACTCTGGATGGCATCAATAATTTTCACAAAACTACCCTCAACATTTCTATTTAAACGACCCACATGAAATGCATCATGTGAAAACTATATATATCAAGAGAACTTGATATGTCAATATTTAAATATAGTCATTTACTTTCAGGTAGACATACCGCTAGCCGAGGCGTATTAAACAAAGAAGAAAAAGAAACTTACATAGAGGAGCTATATTTCTTATGTATCCTTGGCAGATTATTTATTTTGTTGCTGTTGTTGCACTTGCCGCTTTTGTACTTCTCCGCTCTCCACAAGGGACAGTCGGAAAAATTATGACATTTATGCTCAACTGGCTTGCACCATACACATCTATTACAATTGCATTTGTAGCTATTTTCCAGCAAGGTTTTTTACCTGCACTGCCTTTCTTTGCTCTCGCAGGGTTCTGTTTTGTTACTTTTCTCAGACGGAGCATTAACACTGAGGTTAAATAATTCTGTAATATGCAGTTAGTATTTCATACCTTACAAACATTATCCAAAATGATTCACTGCCGCCGCATTATACTTTCAATTGTGGCTACGGCAGTGCTTATTTGTGGCTCAAGCTTACCACTCAAAGCTGAAACTAGCTGGACCACTATTGCAAAAGGGCTTGCTCTTACAGAAATTCCCGTTGACCGAAGCGGACTTTCGTCTTCTGTTATTACAGCGCTCAGAATTTCGCCGTCAGAATTTGAATTCATTTTGCTCATGCGCTCCAAAGAAGGTGATGCCTTTACGCCTGAGCAATGGGCAATGCGCTACAATCTTACGGCGCTCATCAATGCATCAATGTATCTTCCTGATAACTCGAAGAGCACTGGATACATGCGCGATAAACAGCATGTGAACAACGGGTTTATCCACCACAGCTTCGGGTCTTTTTTTGTTGCCAACCCAAGCAAAGCTAACATTCCTGTTGTTGATATTATTGACAGACACCAACAGCAGCACAACACGCTTTTGCCGAACTACACTACAGTCATCCAGAACTACAGGCTATTTTCTGCTGCACGAACGCCTCTTTGGCCTAAAAAAGCAAAGGAAACATCCATAGCAGCCGTTGCAAAAGATACAAGCGGCAATATCGTGTTTATACACTGTCGTACTCCAATGACGGTAAGAAATTTTACCAATCGGTTACTAGACTCCCATCTAAAGTTAGTCACAGCTATGTATGTAGAAGGTGGACCCGAAGCCAGCATGTATTTAAAAACATCGGATATTTCTCGAACTTGGGCAGGACGGTACATTGGAGATTTTTGGAACACAGAAAGTAAGCAATGGATTTTACCTAATGTCCTCGGCATTCGAGCAAAGACGCACCCATAGCCTCTTGATTTTGCATTCCGCCCTTGATAGTTTTTTTTCATCTCTGATAAACAGTTTTATACAGCCACTGTGTAAAATCTATTTTTGTCTAAAAAACGCTTCCACTTGGTTGCGCTACAAATACTTATATTAGCAGGAGAGCACACATGCCTCTGTATGATTTTGAATGTCAAAAATGCAAAGAAATTTTTGAAGAAATAGCTTCTTCCGACTGTACTTCAGGTGAAACATGTCCCGCATGCGGAAGCACAGACACAATTCGCATGGTCAGTGCTCCTAGTCCTATTCCTGGAAGCGGAACCGACCGTCTTCCAAGTACGCTTATGCGAGGTGGTGGCGCTAAATTTGAAAAAGTTCCAGTACCTAAGAAACCTATTCCTAAATCAACACCGAACTGCCCTTCAGGTGGATGTGGTAGCTGTCCCGGAAGTTCTAGTAACTAAAAAAAGCCGAAGCATTTGCTTCGGCTTTTTACTTTCTATAAAAATCTTCTTCCGCGGTTGCGCATCCTTCGCTGTCGAGTCTCAGAAGAATCCAACCTCTGCGGATCTACATGAACTAGAGCATCAGCGATGTCATAGTCACTCCCCTCAAGTAAAGCTTCTACCTTATCCGCAATCGCATGCCCCTCTTCAACTGAAATTGAGCCATCAACCGAAATATGCAGATCAACGAAGACTGCCACCCCTTGATACCGCGTGCGCAGTTTATGCACATCCAAAACACCTTCAACAGAAAGGGCGAGGTCTTGCAATTCTTTCGCAACCGTTTCCGGAACGCCTTTATCCACCAGCTCATTCACGGCTGGCAAAGTAATTTCCCACGCCGCATGAATAATAAAAAACGCCACAATTATTGAGCCTACAAGGTCAACCCAATACCACTCAGGAAGTAAAAGCCCTACAAGAACTGAAGCTGCTGCCGGAATAGAACTAAGTGCATCGCTTCTATGATGCCATGCATTCGCAATAACAGAAGGAGCCTTATGTAATCGTCCATAGAAAACTGTCCATCTGTATAAAATCTCGTTGGCGACTATCGACGTAAGGGCTGCCCCCAAAGCTATAGCTTTTGCATGGTGCACATGCTGCTCAGAATAGGCAACCGAGGCATCAATAACAATACCTACAGCAACCACTGCTAATAATATTCCGATTGCTGCTGTAATCAGCGTTTCATAACGCTGATGTCCATATGGATGCGATTTGTCAGGTGGTGCGGTCCACATTCGAACACCAATGAGCAGCGAAACATCTGTCACCAAATCTGACAAACTATGAATACCATCAGCAGTCACTGCCCTACTATTCCCGAAGATACCGGCAAGAATCTTCAGCACCGCAAGAATTACGTTAACGGCAAGTCCAACCCAAGTAACCTTTGAAACTGCTGCTATTTGCTCTGTTCGTTTCACACCATCAGTCATACGCGTCCCTACTAACATTACAGCGTTACGTTTTGAAAACTCATATCCATAAGATCGTAAAATAAAATCGAGTCGGAAGGTTTTTTCCAGCACACAATTTTCAAAACTTCGTTCGCCTGCATGGAGGCTGCCACAGCAACCGAAGAAGCCGGAGTGCCGAGTACATCCTCAGCCGCACTTCCCGAACCCAGCAGTTCAGCAGGCCCAGTGCTTCCGGGCATAATTGTCCCTACATATCCGCTAAAACCAGCCACAGCCGCTGTTACCATTGGCACATTACACTCAGCCGCAGCTTTTTGAAGATCAAGACGAGTTTCAAGACCTCCTAGACAATCAACAATTACATCAACATGTTTTGCATAATCAATGAGGGCATCGCCACGTAAAAAATGATCAACCCCAATAAAATTAATACTGGGGTTCACACAACGCATTCTCCGCTCTGCCCGTTTTGCTTTTTTCTCACCAAGGGATTCAAAAGTAGCGTTAAGCTGGCGGTTTAAATTAGTCGGTTCAAAAAAATCACCATCAGCCCCCACGATTGTGCCTACACCAAGTCGTGCAAGCTGTTCAATCACATAGCCACCAAGCCCACCAAGCCCTACAACAAAAACTTTAGAGCACAGCAAGTTATACTGTTTTTCCATCGAAATTATCGAGAAATTGCGCACATATCTTTCTGGTAAGATATGTTCTTCTAATGCAGCTTTTTCAATTTCAATAAAAGGAGTTCCCTCCGCCTTCGAAAACGCCTCTACAGTCTGAACAGTTAAAATCGCAATGGTATTACCATCAGGCAATACCATTGTTTCACTTGCTTCTTTAATGGCATGAGAAAGAACAAAATTTGTGTTCATATAGCGTACACTCCCTCTGTTTACCTAATCATATGAATTATCACTAGGCAAGACAGGAGGCATCTTTCAACCTAAAAAAGTACAAAAAAGATGGGTTTCTAAAGCTATTAAAACTCAATTTAGTTCAAAAATTGTTTTAGCGACAACGAACTATGAAAATTGTGCACGTTGCCCAGAAAAGACCAAAAAAAAGACCGCGTTTCTTTTGAAACGCGGTCTAGAAATAAATCTTGGCAGCGACCTACTTTCCCACAGGCTCCCCTGCAGTATCATCGGCGATGGTCGGCTTAACTTCCGAGTTCGGAATGGGATCGGGTGTACCCCAACCTCCGTGGCCACCAAGAAAA